>NZ_JCAOER010000006.1:0-78437 GCF_059579415.1 Fructobacillus sp. ChS1-6f1-1-27
TGACCGTTGGAGGCCATATTTTTTTGCAATAGCACTAATTGAATTTTGATGCGATAAACATTCGTTAATTGCCTGTAGTTTAGTTTCTATCGAAATTTTAGTCATAAAAATACCCCGAAAGTACTTTAACTTTCGGGGTACAGGTCATAATTGTTAGGGCCTTTCATATTGGTTATTTAATTATCCTGGTTTGCCAGCCAGGCGGGTAAAATGATATTATCGACCAGTCGTTCAGGAGTAGGCGTATACTGCGGAGCGAGAAAGGTGTAATAACGGCGAATCATGCCTAATAACATCAAAACTTCATTGGCAGGAACTGACTTAATTTCACCACGTTGGATAGCTCGATTCGCAATGACGTTTCCCAATCGGACAGAACCGCTTTCAGCCATTTCAAACAAGCCAACTCCCAAGTCTTCACCACTCATCATCCCAAACATCGAAAACTTGACCATATATTGGCTGAGTTTGTCATGGAGAGCGGCTACCTTGGTGGCATTTTCAATTAAATCGCTACGCAAACTACCTGTGTCCGGAAATGATTTTTCATCAATATCTTCTGGATAACCAGAATTTTCATGAGCCCAATGGTGAACGGCATCGAGTAGTAGGGCACTAGGAGAATCCCAACGACGATACAAAACACTCCGAGAAGTTTCAGCGTTTTCAGCAATGTTTTTAAAAGTTACTGCTTCGATACCATCTTCGTCGAAGAGTTTTAAGGCCACAGCATATATCGTGTTTTCTAAGTCAGAACCACGTTTTCTTGTTTGAGCTTTTTTGTCCATACCGCTATTTTAACATAATGATTTAAAGAACAAAATGTTTCTTATTGACATTATAAGAAACAAATAGTACTCTATTTGAGGAACAAAAAATAAAGGAAACAGAGATATGAACTTCAAACAAACACGAAATGTAGCTCTAATTTTGGCCTTTGGACTATTAGCGCCAATGTTGGATACAACCATGACCAATATTGCGATTAATGATATTGGCCGTGACCTGAACACCACGCTTTCCAGCGTGCAGTGGATTATTACTGCCTACATTCTAGCAACTAGTATTGCCGTACCATTTTCGGGGTGGCTGTCACAGCATTTTAATGGTAAGTATGTTTTCTTAGTTGCCGAACTACTCTTTGGCTTATCGTCAATTGGCGCAGCTTTAAGTCACGATGTTAATACGCTGATTGTTTATCGGGTAGTGCAGGGGTTTGCTGCTGGGCTAATTACCCCCTTAGTAACAACGTTATTAGTTAGCATTGCGCCTCGTGAATATATTTCACGATTGATGATGGTCGTATTACTACCAATTATGATTGGCCCCATCTTTGGCCCCGTTGTTGGTGCAATTGTAGTCGAGTACGGTAACTGGCAATGGATTTTTTGGATTAATGTTCCAATTATGCTTCTGGCAATTGGTTTAAACCTCTGGAAGGTCCCTAATATTCCAGCATCAAACAAAGAAACTAAGATCGACGCACTGGGAATCGCTTTACTCGGCTTAGGGTCCGCCTCAATTATTTACGGTCTTTCACAAGCAGGTGAAAAGGCAACCTTCAATAATACTGAAACTTTGACCTACGTTAGCCTTGGTTTACTAGCAGTTGCTATTTACCTCATTTGGGGTTGGTATAAGAAGAGCAATGCCGTCTTACCGTTCGCCTTATTCAAATCACCGGTCTATGCCGCTACATCGGTTAATTTGGTATTAGCTGGTATCATTACCAATGGGCCAATGCTTGTTTTGCCATTGTATTTCCAACAAGGGCGTGGTTTTAGCGTCTTAGCAGCAGGATTATGGATGCTGCCACAGGGAATTGGCATGCTGGTCATCCGACCATTTCTGTTAAAATTATTAGACCGAATTGGCGCCCGCTATGTCGTTTGGCTAGCCTTAACCTTGGCCGTCCTAGGGACAATCCCATTTATTTGGATTAACGCTCAAACTAACATCGTCCTAGTCGGATTAGTATTGTTCCTACGTGGATTAGGGATGGGTGGCGTTATTATGCCATTGATGAACACGATTCTTTTAGGGATGGAGAAGGCCTTGATTCCGCACGCCAATGTTGGCGCTCGAATTTTTCAAAATATTGGGGGTGCCTTTGGTTCAGCGTTGATTGCTACCGTTGTTGCAACCTACGTCTCAGCACACCGTGTTTTGGGTGCTAACATCACCGCATACCAACACGCTTTCTGGTGGGCGATTGGCGTTACGGTTGCCATGTTTATTCCCGCAATCTTCCTACCGAAGACAGTCCAAAAATAAGTACAAACAAAAAAGCATTAGCTTGGTTCATTTTAAACTGAGCTAACGCTTTTTATTTTGCTTCTAGAAGGTCATTAAAGGGGATAAAGGGTGCTGGTTTTTCGTCATCAGTTAACCGTTTTTCTAACCAATAGATTGCCAACCACTGGCTACTTTTAAAGCCAACTTGGTTGAATTTGCCAACAGTTTCGTAACCCATTTTATGGTGAAAAGCAAGACTGGCAGCATTATCTTCCGTAACGCATGCAAGAATATTCACAATATTTTGCTTAGTCAGATAACCTTCAAGAGCAGCATATAACTTTTTACCAACTCCCTGACCCTGCGCACTTTTATTAATATAAACACTTACTTCAACAGTCCATTGGAAGGCTTTTCGTTCATTATATTCATGTGCATAGGCATAGCCAACAATCGTTTCATCATCATTAACCATTACCAAATAAGGGTATTGGTCTTTAATCGAATTGATTCGTTCCTGAAATTCTTGAACAGACGGAACGACATACTCAAAACTAGTAGTATTATTTTCGATATATGGACGGTAGATTTCAACTAATTGGTCAGCATCCGCTGCAGTTGCTTGTCGAATGAACATGTATATGGCTCCTAAAACATTTTAAGACTAATTGTACTATGATTTTGTCTAATAAAGCGAATAAACGTCAATTTTATTTACGTATTGAAAGAGTGGTGGCAATTTTTAATTTTAGGGTCATTTCGTATCTTAATACTATTAACTTTCGATAATATATATTATGTAAAGTAGATGACTATAGGCGTTTGTCAAGAGATAAATTAACAAATTATATAATTGTTTGTCTGCCGGCCTTTAGAACCTTTATTTGAACGGTTTTATCTTTTTTTAACCGAATAAAGATTTTGTTTTGGCAAAAGATTATCAATAACTACGGTTAGTATACGGATTATCATTTTTAATTGCAAGCTAAAAAAGCCTATCAAGCCGGTCTAACAAAACACTACAAAAGTAGGTAAAAGTAGTTAAATACCTACTTTTGTAGGTAAAAGTAGTGTTTTAAAACATGAAAGCCTTGATAAACTGCGATTTATACCAATCAACAAAAGTAGGTAAAAGTAGGTAAAAGTAGTGAAAAGTAGGTTTTTACCTACTTTTTTATTACGCAACTTTTTTCAGATTCCGGTACTTTTTATAACGGTCAAAGGCATTTTTTCTGGTCTTAAACCGGTGGGTTCTCATTGGCCGGTCATTAATACTGGCAACTGCTTGATTAATTTCTTCTTGGCTAACTTTGGCAAAGTCTGTTTTTTTAGGAAAGTATTCTCTTAGCAAGCCATTAAAGTTTTCGTTTGTTCCTCGTTCAAAGGGCGAATAAGCATGGGCGTAGTAATAAGTGATCTGATGTTGGGACAACTTCATTCTGGTTCGATAAGAAATAAACTCTGTTCCTCGGTCACATGTGATACTGTCAATCTGTCCTTTATAGCGTTGGCAAAACGTTTCAAGGCCTTGGCTAATCTTATCAGCTTCTTTATTATCAACCTTAATAGCGACTGCATAGCGGCTAAATCGCTCGACAAACGTTAAAATAGTGGCTCTGGATTGGTTGGATTCCACCCCGTCTAATTCCCAGTGGCCAAAACGTTTCCGCTTATTAATAACAGCAGGGCGGTTATCAATCGTTGTTTTTTGAAATAGCCTTTGCTTGTCTTGACGTTTTAAGGCTAACGTCCGTAATTCTTTTTTACTAAGCCCCCTCTTTTTATAGCGTTTGCCTTTCATTCTTAAGTTCATTTTAGTCACTTGGTTCAGCTTATTATGGTTGACCCAGTTATAGATGGTACTAACGCTAACACCCACACGAATCGGACTATAAACAATTTGTTCGGGCGACCATTTTTTATTTAAAATGCAATCCTTAATGATTCTTTCTCTTCTTTTTGTGAGTTTATCTGGCTTAAGTTTTTTATGACGTTGGTTATATTCTGCCAAAGCTTGTGCTTCAATCGCTTTATACATCTTTCTAGTTATTCTAATTGAAACAATACGGCCCATTGTAGCGTGATTGGTGGCCCTTTGAATTTCTTTCGTAATAGCAGCTCGTGAATAGCCCAAACGTTTGGCAATGGTACTTAAATTATAGTCTTCTTTTAGCCACGTTTCGATTTTCACTCGATCCTCAAACAGTAAATGACGTTGACCCATTTTTGTTTCCCTCCGTAATACATGAGCCAATAGTCTACCAAAAAAGTAGGTAAAAAACTACTTTTCACTACTTTTGTAGGTTTTTACCTACTTTTCACTACTTTTACCTACAAAAGTAGGTTTTATAAAATCGACAATAAAAAAAGGCCTTACGGTCAGAAACGCAAGGCCCAATGGAAGTGGCTACGGTATAAAATCCCATTTCCAAAAATCATTGTAACATGGCTAGAACTGATAACCTACCTACTTTTAACTACAAAAGTAGGTATTTCACTACTTTTCACTACTTTTGTAGTGCTTGAAAAACAGGCATAAATAAAAAAACGTGGTATAATAAAGACATAAGAAAAGGAGTTGTAGCTCGAACTACAACTCCCCTAGCAAACCCGTAAAACGGTGGCAGGGATAGTAATATTAAATAACCATCAGCCTGTCAAAGCATGGATGGTTATTTTTTTTGACTTAATTTAATAAGTTCAACAACTAATGTGATTAGACCAAGAACAAACGTTCCAAAGCCAAGCATTAGCTGCAAGGTATCCGTTACCGGCACCAGGCTTCTCCTTTCAAAGGTTTTGCTTTCATAAGCACCACTTTAGTGCTTTTCAATGAAACATAAAGCAATTAAAACACAGAGCATTAATGGAAATCCTCTAGCAATATTGGAACCAATCCGCCAGGAAAAACCTTTCATAATTCCATGTGTAATTTCATTTGCAATACCACCACTAGAATGTGTAGCACCATAATAAATGGCGTGCGTTAATAAATAAGCGTCATTATTGTTGGCGTTTGTCCAGTGCTAAGTTGACGAATCAAAAACATTATGAAGCCTCCTTAATATCAACCATTCATTATTTTTAATTTTTTAGGAATTATCTTCATTATTTCCTACCCTTTTACATATTTATATTATCGTTAAAGTAGGTTTATACTTCTGTTAATTCCACCGCATTACCATGATCTTTAATAATTGTAACCAGATCAGCCGTCTTCAAAAAGACAGTCGCCGTATTATCGTTCGGATGGATACCAATCAACTGCTCACCAGCCATGAATTGTTGGTCTAAGTAGAACTTTACCTGACGATTTTCATCATTTAGCAAGCCAAATGGACTAACAGACCCAGGCTTTACAGCAAACATTTTGGCCAAGTCTTCTTCTGAAGCAAACGATAACGATCGCAGTCCGTGACTATGACGGAAGTCTTTTAAGTTAACACGTTTGTTACCGTTGACTGTTATTAAGTAATAATTACGCTTTTTATCATCTCGGATAAAGAGGTTCTTGGCATCGGCTTCTGGGTGTGGTAGCACCACGTCAGCAGCATCTTCCATGCTAAAGAGTGGCTGATGGTCGACCTTTTCATACCAAATTTGGTGTTCGTCAAGGTATGCGAGAATTTCGTCTTTGTGCATGATAATTGCCTCCTTAATAAGTGCTACAAGCTAAATTTGTTTTTGATTTCAGGCCTAGAAACATACTTTTTTTGCTTGAATTTATGATTTTAATCGCATCGTTATAATCTTCATCGTCTTGCCGGGCTTCTTCGATAAAGTTATTAAGCAATGAACTAACCGTGATGCCTTTGGCCTTAGCAAGATTTTCGAACCAAGTGAGCGTATCTAACGATAATTGAACAGTAATTTCGACCATGGATAAATCTCCCTTACTAAACTTTTACCATAGTTTACCATGTTGCACCTGGAAATGGCATGACGCATATGAAACATTTTCAAATCAAATCCTAATACTATTAAAACCGAACATCTGTTACAATAATAGGTACCGTATTGGAGTTATATCCGGTTTTTAATGCTAACCGAGTCTCTACCGTCCGGCAAAAAGGACGACTATCACCAAGGGTTTAAGCGCACTTGGGAATCTTTGTGCGCTTTTTTAATTGTTTTGATGGGGACTCAGTGGCTTTATTTGCCAGATGTAACGGACTTTCACTGCTGATTTCAAGGAGTTCTCATGGAGACACCAAAACAACCACTACCAAAGATGCAGGCCCTATTACTCGGCCTACAACACGTCTTAGCAATGTATGCTGGATCAATCCTGGTCCCGTTGCTAATCGGAACTGCCCTACATTTTTCATCAACTCAGTTAGCTTACCTAATTTCGGTTGATATTTTCTGTACCGGGTTAGCAACCCTCTTTCAATTAAAGCAAACACCGGTCACTGGAATTGCTTTGCCAGTTGTCTTAGGGTCATCAATCCAAGCCGTTTCACCACTAGTAAACATCGGGTCTAGTCTTGGCTGGGGCGCCATGTATGGGGCAACCATTATTGCCGGTCTATTTGTCGTCTTGATTGCCGGTAGCTTTGCCCGTTTGCGGGCCTTCTTCCCGCCGGTTGTTACCGGATCATTGATTACCATTATTGGTCTCAGTTTGATTCCGATTGCCCTACAAAACTGGGGTGGCGGCACCTTGACTGCACCTAGTTTTGGTTCCTGGCAAAACTTGTTAATTGGCTCTGTTACAGTCGTTATAACGCTTTTGCTAATGAAATTTGCTAAAGGTTTCATCAAGGCAATCGCCGTTTTGCTCGGCATTATCCTTGGGACCATCTTTGCGGCCTTGATGGGCCGGGTTTCATTGCGGCCAGTGGCTGATGCTGCTTGGTTCCACTTGCCCCAACCATTTTTCTTAGGAACACCAACTTTTTCATGGTCAGCCAGCCTAACGATGATCATTATTGTTATGACTGCCATGGTCGAAGCAACCGGTGTTTACTTCGCCTTAGCTGATTTGACTGGCCGGAAGTTAGAACAAAAGGACCTAGCTCGTGGTTACCGAGCAGAAGGTTTAGCCGTAGTCTTATCAGGAATTTTCAACACTTTTCCATATTCGACTTTCTCTCAAAACGTGGCAGTTGTCCGACTTTCAGGAGTTAAAACCAAGCAGCCAATCTATTATGCTGCTTCCCTCCTCTTAATCTTGGGCCTCTTACCTAAGTTTGGTGCACTAGCAACCATTATTCCGAGCGCTGTCCTTGGTGGTGCCATGATGATCATGTTCTCAACCATCGCCATCCAAGGTTTGCAAATTCTTGGCAAAGTTGATTTAAACAAAGAAGGAAACTTGTTAACGGCCGGTCTATCAATTGGTGCTGGCCTGGGTGTCGGTTCTGTACCAACTTTCTTAGGACAATTGCCAGAAGAATTGAAGTTAATTCTGACTAACGGGGTGGTAATGACTACGATTGTTGCCGTCTTGCTGAACCTGCTACTAAATGGCTGGCCTAAGTCCGAAAAGACTAATTAATGGTCCTTATTCTTTGGTATAATACTAAGTGAACTTATATAATTTTCCCATAAATAAAGGAGTCTTCTATGAAAGAATTAGAAAAACGAATCAAAGCCGACGGCCGAGTCCTTGGCGAAGATATTTTAAAAGTTGATTCCTTTTTGAACCATCAAATCGACCCAAAGTTAATGCAAGCAATGGGAAATGAATTTGCCCAACTCTTTTCTAGCCAAAAAATTACCAAAGTTGTTACAGTAGAGGCTTCCGGTATTGCTCCTGCTGTCATGACTGGCCTAGCGCTTGGCGTGCCGGTAGTATTCGCCCGGAAGAGTAAATCTCGCATCTTGTCAGACGATGCCTATACGGCCGACGTCTACTCTTATACGAAGCAAACCAGTAATTCCATTCGAATCGACAAGCGTTTCCTTTCAGCCGATGACCACGTCTTATTAATTGATGATTTTTTGGCAAACGGTCAAGCACTCCTTGGTCTAAAGTCATTAGCTAACCAAGCTGGTTCAACCATTGCCGGTGCTGGAATTGTGATTGAAAAATCATTTCAGCCTGGACGAAAAAAAGCACAAGAAGCCGGCTTAACCAATATTCAGTCATTGGCTAAAATTGCCGCCTTTGAAAACGGTCAAGTTGTCTTTGCAAGTGAAGATTAATAATCGACTCACCAGCCACCTAGGCTAACTAGGTGGCTTTTTTGGTTCAAAATTTGCAATTTCTAACAAAAGCGAACAATCACAATGAAACGTACAAATAATTCGTTCTTTTCATAAACAAAAAGCTGATTATTAGAAGAAAATGCCTTGATTTCCCTAATTAAAACCCGTATGATTATTATTTGGGTTGGCAGATATTGACGAAAAAGGGAACGATTTAGTTTAACCCCCTCCCCTTATACCGTTAACATCAGCAACCAAAACTTCCAAACTAAACTTTGGAATTTGAACGGAGAGAACAACTTATGAAAACATTTGATTATGATGCAATCCGCCTTTTACCTAAAAAGAGCATTTTAAAAAGCCGGCGTGAAGCTGATACGACCGTCACTCTTGGTCAACATACTTTTAAAATCCCTGTGATGCCAGCAAATATGGCAACTGTCATTGACGAGGGCTTAGCCGAATGGTTAGCTTCCCGTGATTACTTTTACGTGATGCACCGCTTTCAACCTGAAACTCGCTTTAACTTTGTTAAAAATATCCAAGAAAAAGGTCTAATTGCGTCAATTAGCCTCGGAATTACAGACAATGAGTACCAGCTAATTGATCGCTTTGCTCAAGAAAACATTACACCAGAATACATTACAATTGATGTCGCCCATGGCCATTCAGACTATGTCATTAAAATGGTCCGTTACATCAAGGAAAACCTACCTGGTAGCTTCTTAATTGTCGGCAACCTAGGTACCCCAGAAGCAATTGTTGAAATTGAGGCTGCTGGAGCCGATGCTACTAAGGTTGGTATTGGCCCTGGAAAAGCTTGCATTACCAAAGACAAAACTGGTTTTGGAACCAATGGTTGGCAGTTAGCTGCGATTGCCCAATGTGCTCAGGTAGCAACCAAGCCAATTATCGCCGATGGTGGTATCCGTCACAACGGCGACATCGCCAAGTCAATCCGCTTTGGTGCCACAATGGTCATGATCGGGTCAATGTTTGCCGGCCACGACGAGACGCCAGGTGAAATCATTGAAGAGAATGGCCAAACATACAAGGCCTATTATGGTTCAGCCTCTGCCGCTCAAAAAGGTCACCAACATAATGTTGAAGGTCGAAGCCTAATGGTTGAATACAAAGGTAGCATTCAAGGTACCCTCACTGCTATGCAAGAAGACCTGCAGTCAGCGATTTCTTATGCTGGTGGCCGTGACCTGAGCTCTTTAAAGACTGTTGATTACGTTGTTTTGACTGATTATTAAGAAATCATATAAATAAAAAACCAAAAGTACGTCATGTTAAAATGCCCTGTCCCCTAAAAGTTTATACGACTTTCAGGGGACAGGGCATTTCTGTTTTTTCTATATCAATATAATTTAATAAAAGCTCGGCTTATCCAGCCCCTCACTACCCGGTTCGTAAAGGCCCACACTAGCTTTAACATCGCGGTCAGGATTATTCAGCAAATCGATTACATACTGAACAATGGCCTGGCGAGTGATTTGGGCGCCAACAAACGGTTCGCCTTTTTGTGTCGTGGCATAAGCAACATTGCCATCCTGATTGTACAACCAGGTCATGCGCATGTAGGTGTAGTCCAGGCCAGAATTTTCAAGGTCTACCACGTTTTGCTTCAGCGTGGCTGAAACGTCACCAATCATCGACCGGTTCCATTCACCAAACTTACCACCAACTTCACCATACACACCCAGCACACCGGCGATAATAATCCGCTTAAGACCGGTGGCTTTCATCGCCATAATGATTGAATCCAGATTGTGATCAGAACCCGAAAAAACCACATCCTGCCCAACCATTACTTGTTCCAGCAAAGTCTCGTCAGTAAAGTCGCCATCAATGATTTTCACCCGGTCATTATCGGCATACCGGCTTAAGCGTGCACTGGCATTACGTGCGTATAACGTTAATTGGTCATCGCTATCTTCCAACAAACGCTTAGTTAGCCGGCGGGCAATCTGTCCGGCTGCCCCTAAAATTAAAATATTCATGGAGTATCACCTTTCCTTTATTTCACTACCTATATTGAACACCTTAAAGTGAACTCTAAGTCAAGAAATAATTTGAACTCAAACTAAGCTGTGTTTAACCAGAAGACCGTTATTGGTCTCACTCCCGGGCTTGTCCTTGACCATCTTTTAATGATTGCCATGACTTTTTGATAAAGTCAACGTTTGCCTGGGTACTGCGAACATAAGCGTTCTCAATTGCATTATTGCTTGGCAACGTTTTTTGTCAACTAATGACAACCTCCTCACTTAGGACTATAATAATCACAACTTCCAATATGAAAATTAAAGGAAAGAGAGCAGTCCAATGACGCGGATTAATGATGAACTTTGGTGTGTAGTTGACCAGCAAAAATATAACATGGTGGAAGGCAACTTCCTCCATGAACTTGACCCATACATACAGAAACTAATTAAAAGCGACTATCCAAAGGCCGCCGACAATAGTTTCATTTGCAGTGAGCACTTAGTCCAATATCGTTTGAAAAAGATGGACAAGATGATTGTCGATGACGCCCGTAAGAACAGGCAGATTAGTCAACGGATGACTAAGGCCATGTCAAAAGACACTTATGACATCATTGATGTTGAAACTGAGTTGGAGCATACCATGACCTTCGGTCAACGGGTAGCCGATGCGATTGCTCGTTTTGGTGGTAGCTGGACCTTCTTGATTTCATTCATTGTTATCATGGTTGCTTGGATCATTATCAATGTCACCCACCTCTTTGGTGCCAACTTTGACCCCTTCCCCTTCATTTTGTTAAACCTGTTCTTGAGTATGGTTGCCGCTATCCAGGCACCATTAATCATGATGAGCCAGAACCGGTCAAGTGACTATGATCGAATGAATTCAAAAAATGATTACCATGTGAATTTGAAATCAGAAGAAGAAATTCGAATCCTCCATTCCAAAATCGACCACATGATTCAACAAGACCAACCAAATAATATGGACATTCAAAAGATGCAAGTTGAAATGCTAGCCTCCATCAATGAACAATTAGCCAGTTTAAAAAGAAACCAAGACAAATAAAAAAGGATTAGGACTGTTTAAAAGCAGTCTTAATCCTTTTTTATTGCACTTCTTGGTGAATTTTTTTATGCCAAACACAGACAACATGGATAACTCCGGCCAAAGTAATCAAGGCCAAGACGGCCTCACTACAGTAGGCAAACCAAGTTACTGGCATCGTTACTGAAACACCGTTATTATTGTAGACCACCATTTGATCATTTTCGTGCATCGTGAACAAAGTTAAAAGTTGATAATCAAAGGCAATCGCACAGCCGACCAAGAATAATAAGGCGACTAGCAAATTTTCCTTATAAAAATAGCCAAAGCCACCAATCGGTAGCATTAACACACCAATGATAATCCAGTCCAAACCACCGGGAATACTTTCGGGGTAAATCGCATAGTAAACAATGACCATCGACCACATAAAGGCGGCATTATTTAGTGCTGCTTCCATCCATGACTTAGCTTTGGAACAAATGACTAAGGCAATCACCGCCCAGACCCCCATGTCACTTGCCATAAAGGTAAAAATATTTTGGCCCCATTGATACCGTAAGTGTGGGGCAACCTGCATTAGCCAGCCAATCAAGCCACCGAGTAACGCTAAAATGACCAATGTTGTCACTTCTCTATGTGCTTTTATGTACTGTTTCATAACATTTCTCTCATAGTAAACAATAGTAAAATTTTAGCATAAATAAGCCATAGCCGTCTAAGAATTATTCTGATTAAGACCCAGTTTTTCTTAATTAGGCCTTCTCTGTCAAAAGCGAGAACATTTTTTACAACAAAATGTCAGCTAACCTACCCAAAATAAATTGGTATAGCTAGTTAGTGCTATCATAATCAGTATTAAGAAAGGTATGAAAGAAAAAGGAGTAATACTATGGATAGTGGTAGTATCGCGTTCGTCTTAGTTTCAGCAGCTTTAGTTTGGATAATGACACCAAGTCTTGGTTTGTTTTACGCCGGTTTGGGTAATCGCAGAAACTGGTTGCACACCGTCAGCCTATCAGTTATTATGATTGGTCTAGTCTCATTGCTCTGGGCCCTCTTTGGTTACAGCTTAGCCTTTAGTGGCACTGGTAATTGGATTGGTAACCTCCACTTCCTAGGCCTTAACCACCTCGACCTAACCGGTTCAACCCGGGGCTTAACCATTCCTGATTCAGCTTTTGCTCTCTTCCAGGGAATGTTCCCAATTATCACGATGACTATCATTACTGGTTCGGTGGTTGGTCGGATTCGCATTAAGCCAATGTTAGTTTTTATGACATTGTGGCTGCTCTTGATTTACTCTCCCCTCGCCCACATGGTTTGGGACAATGGTTTTCTAGCAAAGCTTGGGGCCATTGACTTTGCCGGAGGAACCGTCGTTCATATTTCTTCTGGTGTAACTGGCCTAGTCCTCGCCCTCTTACTTGGTTCTCGTAAAGACCAATCAACTGCCGAGCCCAACCCCTTAGCTGTAATCATTGGTGGCGTTTTGCTCTGGCTCGGCTGGTTTGGCTTCAACGCTGGTTCAGCTTTAGCTGCTAACAGCCAAGCAATTGTTGCTTTCATCAACTCTTGGTTAGCATCCGGAGTCGCTGTCTTAGCTTGGGCGGCGATTGCCTATAAGATGCAGTCTTGCATTAAGGTTGACGGTTTAGTGACTGGTGGCCTTTCTGGCCTAGTTGCCATCACCCCCGCTGCCGGCTATGTCCAACCTTGGGCAGCACTAATTATTGGTGCGATTGCTGGAGTTGTTGGTTTCTTAAGCATTACAACTATCAAGGCTTACTTTGGTTACGACGACACGCTGGACGCCTTTGGTATCCACGGTATCGGCGGAACTGTCGGTGCTATTTTGACCGGGGTCTTTGCTGACAAAGGCTTAACCAACGGTCCTGCTGGACTTATCCAGGGTAACTGGTCTTTGTTAGGTCACCAACTGATTGCAATCATTCTAACCATTGCCATTGCGGTTGCAGGAACGATTATCCTTGCAAAAGTTGCTGAACTTGTTGCTGGTCCTCTTCGAATGACGGAAAAAGAAGAAGCCACCGGCTATGACCAATTAATGCACACCTTAGCTATCAAAAATTGAATTTAATCCATACAAAAAGCGAGCTAACATCAAGGTGATGTTAGCTCGCTTATTTATTTGTCATTATGACAATCACTTATCCAAGTAGTTTTTCTTGGTTAACCAAGTCCTGGTTCAAGAACCAATAATTGCTCGGTTGGCCGGTTAAGGCAGTAAATGGCACTGGATTCTTACCCGCTTTAATCAATTGCTTTTTCAAAAAAGCTTTCAAAATCCAAGGTTCTTCAATGGCTTTAACTTTCAATTCCAAAACATCTTGTAAGTGACCGACCGTTGTATTTAAGACAACAGCCACCTCTTCTTCTGACCAACCAAGTAAGTCAAAGTTAGTCCGTAACTCCTGCTTAGTTGCGATTTGCTGTGCTGCAGTTAAAGACATTTTAATCTTCCTGCTGAGTTTTTTGCAACAAGACAAAGGCGAGAATCGCTGCAACAGCAACAATTGCTGCTGAAGTCAATGCCAGAGTCTTCATTCCGTTATAGAAAGCGTGCGCAACAACTCCTTGCAAATCACTGGCAAACGGCAAACGACCAATTGAAGCGCTATAAGCAATCCCATGGCCAGCAAATGGACCGGCATTGATCAGAGCGTGCTTGATTGGCGTTGCAATGGCAGAAACGTTCATTACAGCTGCCAAGCCCGGCACTTGGAAAGTAAAGTGGTGGTTTAAGTAATGGTCATACTGGTTGGTTTGAACCAAACCAAGGATCACCACACCAAATGAAATTCCCAGTTGGCGGAAGACATTAATCAAACCTGACGTCATTCCAATCTCTTCTTGGGCGGCCCCCTGCAATCCTGCAGTATTCAATAATGGGTTAACCAATCCATTTGAAATTCCAAGCAAAATCAATGGCAAAATCAAATCGTTGTAAGACAACTTGGTCGTCATGGCATTAGCGAAAACGATAAATGCAATTGAGGCCAACAATAAGGCCCCTGAAATCATCCGTCGAGCGGTAAACTTCCGACCCAAGTAACCAGTCACTGGTCCTAAAATTAATGACCAAACCGTCAAAGGGATTTGGCGCAGACCAGTTTCAAAGGCTGAGTAGCCCATAAAGTTCTGCATCAAAGATGTCAAAAAGATGTTGTTAGCATAAATGGCAGACCCTAAGGCAAAGGCCACCACAACCGCTCCAACAAAGTTACGGTTCTTAAAAAGTTTCAAGTTCATCATTGGCTTTTCAAGCTTGAGCTCAGTCAAGATAAAGATTGCCAAGAAAATGACAGCGATGATTAACCAGGTCATAATCTTGTCATTTGTCCAAGCCAAGTGAGGGTTATCCTCCTTTTGGATCAGACCATAAACGGCTGAAAAAATGGCAATGGCTGAGAAAAGCATTCCCAAGAAATCGATTTTTTGACCTTCACCATAGCTTGGCGTCTCCTTGACAGTAAACCAAACCAAAAGGGCACCAACAATTCCCACTGGAACATTTACATAAAAAATTGATGACCAGCTAAAGCTTTCAACTAGAGCGCCACCGACTAATGGACCGGCAACTGTTGAAACACCCATAACAGACCCTAAAATTCCAAGAGCGGTCCCCCGGGCTGGCCCAGAAAAGTTTGAAGCAACTAAGGCCATCGACAAGGTCATCATACCAGCCCCACCGATTGCTTGAACTGCTCGACCAATATCTAAGACCAGCAATGAAGGCGCAGCCCCGTTGACTGCTGAAGCAATCACGAAGATTGCCATGCTAAGCAAAAAGACCTTTTTCCGGCCGTACATGTCACCTAGCTTTGAAACTGCCAAAATAACTACGGCATATGAAATTGTATAGGCACTTACAACCCATTGGACGTTACTAAAGGTCGTATTAAAGCTCTTAACCATTGTTGGTAGCGCAACGTTAACGATGTTAACATCTAGCAATCCCATAAAGACTCCTAGTGACAAGGCAAAAAGCGCCCACCACTTGGTTGAAGACTTTTCTGTATTCTTATCCATATTATTCATCCTTCCCTATTTCAGCCAAACGACGGTCAACCCAAGCAATTTTGTTTTGAGCAATGTCTTTTTTCAAATCCAAAACATAGTCACCCCACTGGTAGAACTCAGCTGAATCAGCAAACATCTCACTTTTTTCTTGGTAGTGCTTTGACAAAAAGTCATAAGCCACCAAGTCGTCTTCGGCTACCTTCCGGTAATCACGTAAGATTTTTTTCTTTTCACCATCATCAACAAATGAAAATGACCGGAACTTGAAGAAAAAGTTGTTGTCACAATTGCCATCCGGAGTCACTGGCTCTTTAATCAATTCCACCAACCGGTCACGACCGGCATCGGTAATTGAAAAAATCTTGGCGTTTCGACCTTCACCAGCCTTACTGATAATTGCGCCTGATTTTTCCAGTCGACTCAAAACCGGGTACATCACCCCGTTTGAAATCTTGCGCCGCGGACTCATCGCCGAGCCCAAGACCTGGGCCAGCTTATAGCCAGACATGTCTCGGGTGCTAAGCATTGATAAAATTAGCAAGTCGTACATCGGTTGCTCCTTTCCTACCAGTCTGATTGACCTGTCACAATGACGTGTCGTTTCGACTTATCAACATAGAACAATATACACCCCAAAATTAATTTGTCAAACAAATCAGGCGACATTGTCGTTTATTTTTTTTAGCGATACCTTTATTTCTATGAATAGATAACCGAGAAAGGAACAAATTAAAAAAGCCCCTAAGGGCTTTTTTCTAAATTAATTTTTAAAACGTTCTTCCGTCTTTTTCATATGCTCGTCATAATGTTCAAGCTTATAAATCAAGTGGTCAATCGCATACTGAGTATCTGCCTGACGCTGCTGCATGGCAGCTAGCTGGTCACGCAGAATTTGCTTCTGCTTCTCAGTATTGTCGTTAGCATCATCAATCAACGTCACGTACTGTTTCAAGGCCTTAACTGACATCCCAGCCTTGCGCATATTTTTAGCAAAGGTCAGACGACGGATTACCTTATCGTCAATCTCGCGGTTACCAATGTCATCCCGTGAGATTGCAGGGATTAGCCCCTCTTTTTCATAGTAACGGATTGTAGCCGTTGGCACCCCAGTCTGTTCGCTTGCTTCTTTGACGTTCATTTTATTCATCTATTTTTTAATCGTTCGATGCGCCATCCATTGAATAATTTCAGGGTCTTGGTGGGAAAAGAATTGACTCTCGCCCAAATCCAACCCCGCAATGGCCTTCATCTCATCATCTGTCAACTTAAAGTCTAACAGATTTAAGTTTTCAACCATCCGATCTGGCTTAACTGACTTAGCCAGTGGGACGATGCCACGTTGCACCAACCAGGCCAAGACGACCTGCGCCACTGACTTATGGTGCTTTTGACCAATTTCGGCCAAGGCCTCATTGGAAAACAAGTTATTCCGGCCCTCCGCGAACGGCGCCCAGGCTTCAACCGTCACCCCGTAATCTTGTAAGTACTTAACCGCTTCAATATTTTGCTGGAAGGGGTTCACTTCGATTTGGTTCACATCGGGTTTAACCCCAGAAAATTCGGCCAAGTTCGTTACCAAGTCAATTGAGAAGTTCGATACCCCAATTGCCCGTACCAAGCCAGCTTCCTTAGCTTCTGCCATTGCCCGCCAGGCACCAAAGATATCATTATAGGGATGGTGGATTAAAAACAAGTCGAGGTAGTCTAATCGTAGCCGGTCCAATGAATTCTGGATAGCCTGTTTCGCCCCCTCGTAGCTAGCGTCTTCCACCCAGAGCTTGGAAGTCACAAAGATTTCTTCTCGGGGAACATCAATCTCTTGCAAGGCCGCCCCAACTGACCGCTCATTACCATAACTAGTGGCAGTATCAATGTGGCGGTAGCCGGCATTGATGGCATCAATGACCGCTTGTTTGGCATCATCACCATCTTCAACCTGATAAACACCAAAACCAAGCTTTGGCATCAAAACATTCTGGCTAATTTCAACTGTATTTGTCATCTTAATTTTTCTTCTTTTCATTTTTAGGTAATAAGAGTAATGCAATCATCAAGGCTAGTACTAAACTTGTCGCCGAAGTAATCGTTGCCAGATGGTAACTAGCCACACTCGAATGAGCCTGACTGCCTAAGACAACCATCACTGACAGGCCCAGTGACCCACCAATTTGGTGGACGGTATTCACCACTCCAGAAGCGGCCCCGTTTTGACTGCCCTTAGTACCGGCAATTCCGGCACTGGTCATCGGACTAAAGGCTAAGCCTTGTCCTAGGCCAAGAACCATCATTGGTAAACCGATTCCAAGCCAGTAACCTACCGGCGCCGAAAAGAACGTTAACCAAACAAAGCCAATGGCAGTGATAGCAATTCCAGCCAAGAGCACCGTCGTATTGCCAAATTTCTTCACCAGTTTTGTCACCTGCAGGGCCACCACAAAGTTCACGATTGATAATGGGAAAAAACCAAAGGCCACTAAAACAGGCGTCCAATGCCAGACTGCTTGGAGCATCTGCGGCGTTAAGAACCAAAAGCCCATCATCCCGGCCATATATAAGAAGCGAATCAAATAGCCTGCTGACCGTTCTTTATTGGTGAAAAGAGACAACGGCACTAGTGGGTTCTTAGCTTTACTCTCAACTACGATAAAGGCGGCAAGCAACAGGATGGCCAAGCCGATAAACACCGCCGGTTGTTTAGCCCCATTAATGGCATAGACCAACAAGAACATGCTCAATGCGGATAATAAGCTGCCCAGGATATCCAACTGCTTTTTCGACCCATTGTCACGGTCAGACAAATTGTCGCCAGGAACGGCATACAAACCAAGGATTAACACTAGCGTTGCTAAGGGTACATTCATCAAAAAGCCAACCCGCCAGGATAAGAAAGTCGCAAAGACGCCGCCAATTAAGAGTCCCATCGCAGAACCGATTCCGGCAACAGACCCGTAACCAGAAACCGCTGCCGTCCTTTCATCACCGTAAAAGGCGTCCATTAAAACGGCCAGAGTCGTCGGTGCTAAGATAGCTGCACCAATCCCTTGGAAGGCCCTAGATGCTAGAATCATTGTCCCACTGGTACTAAGGCCGACTAATAGTGATCCCAGTCCAAACAGGGTAATCGCCGACAAGAAGGTTTTCTTCCGACCGTACAGGTCCCCTAACCGACCACCTAAGAGCAATAAGCTTCCATAGACAACCGCATAGGCCGTTTGCACCCAGGCTAAGGTCGTCGCTGACAAATGCAGGTCAGTCGCCAATTTAGCAGTTCCAGTAAAAACAATCGAGTTATCTAATATCGTAATAAAGTAGCTAACTAAGATTAGCGTTAGCAAAACTTTCTTTTGTGTTGTTTTAAACATCTGTTCCTCTCTAAAAGCTTTTTTCTTCAACAGTTCGTTCAGTCTACACCTTAAAGTTAACTTTAAGGCAAGCCTCTTGAGCAAATAAAAAAAGAAGCTCAATCTCTTATCAGATTAAGCTTCATAAAACCTTTATCGATTTAATTTGAAAAAGATTACCCTAATTGGTCGTAGATTTCATCTGAAACTGGTTCCAACCATTCGGGTGTTCCAGCCGTCAAGGCAATGTGCTCAAACCAAGAATCGGCCTTAGCACCATGCCAGTGCTTCACATCGGCCTTGGTAACAACAACATCCCCAGCCTTTAGTGCTTGAGCCTTCTTTCCTTCTTCTTGGTACCAACCTTCACCAGCAGTGACCAATAGGATTTGGTAACCGTTGCGGTGAATGTGCCAGTTATTCCGAGCACCAGGCTTGAAATCAACGGTACCAACATTAAAGGCTTGGTCTGGGCTTTCAGTCAAAGCATTCAAAAAAGTGTCGCCAACGAAAAACTGACTATAGGGGTTTGGCTGACCTTTACCAAAAACACCACCATTTGCTAACTCTTCAAACTTTGCCATGCTTAGGCCTCCTTGTAAATTTCTTTTGCGATGTTAAAGGCTGACCAAGCCTTTGGCCAACCAACATAAAAGGATAAATGAGTAATCAAGGCAGCTGCCTCATCCTTGGTTAGACCGTTTTCCTTAGCCTTAGCCAAATGAAACTTCAATTGCTCAAAGGCCCCCATCGAGATCAAAGCCGTCACCGTTGCAAAACTACGGTCACGAGCTGATAATTCATCCTCTTTTGACCAAACCTGGCCGAATAAAACGTCGTCATTTAGTTCGGCAAACTGGGGCGCAAAGTCGCCGAGTTGGTCATGTCCTGCTGTTACTGTCTTTGCCATCTGCATTCCTCCTTAATAACTTTGCTTCAACATTACTATATTCCTTCGAGTCCACTCTAAGTCAAACAAAAGTGGTATAATTTTTGGCATGGATGAAAAAGAACCCCAATTTAAAATCAAGACTGTCGCGGAAAAGACTGGTCTGACCGAGCACACCCTTCGCTACTATGAAAAAGAGGAGTTGCTAACACCGGCCCGAACTAATGGTAATATCCGCCTCTACAGCCAAGAAGACGTCAATTGGCTCTTGTTTATTGAGCATATGCGCAATACCGGTATGTCAATCAAGGACTTAAAGTCCTATGTTTCAATGCGCCGGTTTGGCCAAGACCATGAGGCCGAATTACTGGAAATTTTAATGCGCCACCGTGAAAACGTCCAAGAAAAACTCCAACATTACCAGGAAAATCTGGAGCTCTTGAACCGGAAGATTGATATGTACACTGGCACCCTAAAAGAAACCGATAAGTCGATGTACGAGTACTTTAAGGATTGGAACGGGCAAGACTGCTAACCACCTTTTCTCATCAAATTCTTACTTACGAAGAAATTTTTTCTATGCTACCTTTAAATTATCAAGAAAAGGAGC
Source organism: Fructobacillus sp. ChS1-6f1-1-27 (assembly GCF_059579415.1). Lineage (NCBI taxonomy): Bacteria > Bacillati > Bacillota > Bacilli > Lactobacillales > Lactobacillaceae > Fructobacillus > Fructobacillus sp. ChS1-6f1-1-27. The sequence continues at coordinate 20,312 of NZ_JCAOER010000006.1, forward strand.
ATGAAAATGCCAAAGAATTTAAGAGAAGAACTTTACTTTATGGTGATGATGGCGGGATTAATGGTCGCCGTCATGACTGCTTACAATGTTTACCTGGCCAAGGGCTGGGTCCCAATGGAAATGATTACCTCCTACCCACTGGCCTTGGTAGTCGCCATGATTTTGGACTTTTTCATTGTTGGTAAAATTGCTAAGGGAATTGCCTTTGGCCTCATCGTTCCCCGTTTTGAAAAGAAGTCAATGATTAAGATTGCCATCACCGTCTCATCGCTGATGATTTTGGGGATGGTGACCTTGATGTCACTCTTTGGAATCTTAATCAACGGTGAACACCTGTCCGCCTACCCACTAACTTGGATTCGTAACTTCGTGGTCGCCTTGCCCTTGCAACTAATTATCGTTGGTCCCTTTTCACGGGCCATGTTAGCCAAGATTCAGGCCCACAGCGCCCAAGCTGAATAATTGGACAAATTAAAACCAGGTAGCCAATGGTTACCTGGTTTTTTATTTGTTCGTGATGAAAGTTTTTTAGCCCTCTGATTCAATCAATTGAGAACCAAGTTCGTAGTTGTGGGAATAATCGACGGGGATGTCAACTACGACTGGGCCTTTTGCTGCAAAGGCTTCGTCCAAAACAGCATCCAAGTCGGCTGGTTTCTGAACCCGCAACCCCTTAGCACCGAAACTTTCGGCATACTTAACGATGTCGATATTACCGAAGTCAACTCCGGCTGAAATGCCATCATACTTCATTTCTTCTTGGAACTTAACCATGTCGTAATGGGCGTTATCGTTCCAAACGATGTGAACCGTGTCCAACTTTAAGCGAACAGCGGTCTCTAATTCCATCGCAGAGAAGAAGAAACCACCATCACCAGAAACAGAAACCGATTTAGCATTAGGACGGACCATTGCTGCAGCCATTGCCCATGGCAAGCCAACCCCAAGCGTCTGCATTCCGTTTGAAATCAAGAAGTGGCGAGCAACATAAGACTTAAAGTGCCGGGCCATCCAAATGTAGTGAGAACCGATATCCGTTGAAACCGTCATCTCATCGGTCACATGGGTTTGCAAGGACTTGATCACGTCCAAAGGATGGTTCAAGTTCGCCTTAGCCGGCGTGTAAGAAGGTTCATTAGCAGCCTTCAAGTCAGCCTTCATCTCTTTTAAAACGGCTTGTCCCTCAGCAGGGACTTGGTAGCCTTTAATACTGTGAGCAACGACGTTCAAGGACTGAGCCACGTCCCCAACCAACTGCCGTTCGGGAACAAAGTTATTATCAATTTGAACAGCGGTTGTATCCAAGGCCACAATTCGCAAATCCTTTTCCTTGTTCCAGTTCCGTGGTTCGTATTCGATAGCATCGTAGCCAACCGTTACAACCAAGTCAGATTGTTGGAGGAGTTTGTCCCCTGTTTGGTTCCGAAAAAGGCCAATCCGACCAAAGTAAGACTGGTCTTCCAGTTCACGAGAAATCACACCGGCCCCTTGGAAAGTTTCCACAACGGGCAATGGGGTATTTCGCAAGAGGGCCTGCAAGGCGTCAACCGTGTCATCATCAGAACCACGGGCACCAACTAACAAGACTGGTAATTTAGCGGCTTGAATTTGTTCAGCCAACCATTCCAAATCAGTCAAGGAAGCCGGCCCCTGTTGTGGCTTTGGTACGACTGGCAAGGCCTGTCCTTGCACTTGCGCATCATCCACATCTTGTGGTAACGAAACGAAGGCAGCCCCACGCTTGGCCCCGTCAGCGGCTGAAAAGGCATTGGCTAAGATTTCAGAAATGTTTTCTGGATCTTGAATCTCCGCACTATAACGGGTAATTGAGTCAAACAATGAAACAGAGTTAGTTGATTGGTGGGTCAACCGGTACAAGTCCTTTCGTTGGACCTGACCGCCGATAGCCACAACCGAGTCACTTTCAGCATTAATCGTCATCAAACCGGTTGCCAAATTTCCAACACCAGGTCCAGAAGTTGCAATCACAACCCCGGTATCACCGGTAATCCGAGAGACCGCTTGCGCCATAAAGGCTGCGTTTTGTTCGTGGCGGGTGACGACCAACTTTGGTACCTTTTGACCGGGTTGAGGGTGTTCAAGTGTTTTAAAGAGGCGGTCAATTTTTGCGCCTGGAATTCCAAAAACAACTTGGACGCCATTATTTACTAACGAATCAGTGACAATATCTGCTCCATATTTTTTCATATTTTAAAATTCCCTCTTTTTTTGAAAATCGTTAACTTGAGTCTAGTCTTCGATTTTTACCATGTCAATTTCGCTCAATTACTCGCAAGCTCTTTCTTCTAAATAAAGAAAAAGTACAACCGATAAACCGATTGTACTTTAAATTTATTAACTTAATATTAGGACAAAATTTACCTTTGCTCGTCCGTGGGCAAATTAAACCTTGCGGTACCGCCGCAAGCCAAAGATATTGGCCGACGTCAAAACCACCAAGAAAACCAACAGGGCGAAGATGTTTGGCAAGACATCAACGAAGGTTTGTCCGTGTAAGACAATCCCATTCATCGCATCTGAAGCGTACTTCATTGGTAGAATATTGCCAATTGATTGGGCCCAGCCAGCCATGGTATTCAAAGGAATCATACCAGAGAAAATCATCTGTGGCACCACCACGATTGGAATAAATTGAATCATCTGGAATTCAGAACCAGCCACCGTTGAAATCAATAATCCTAGCGATAAGGCAACCAGTGCTAAGACGACGTTTGTGACGAAAAGGCTGACAAATAATTGCCAACCTCTTCTAGTAATTTATTTATTTTTATTCAATAGGTACCAAATGTTAGTATCCATAAACCGACCGCTTTCAAAAATCCGGTCCGGGTGCGTGGCCAGCCAAGTAAAGCCAGCCTTTTCAGCCACCCGGTTTGACCCCTTATTCTCCACGGCTGCATCCAAAGTCAACTGGTGAAGCCCGATTTCATCAAAAGCATATGCAGATAGCGCTTTAACCACCGCCGTCATAATTCCCTGGCCAGCCCACTTGGTTCCAAGCCAATAGCCGACTTCGGCCAAGTGGTTAATTCTACTGTAAGAATGGAAGTCAACCATGCCAATGACCTGCTCATTTAATTCAATGACAAAAAGCAATTCATGGCCGTATTTAGCATCTTCCGCCAAGCGGTTTTTAATGTACTTCTCTGTCTGGCTTGGCTCCTTTAAGTCATTAACAAAACCTAAATAAGGGCCGATTTCAGCCTTACTTGTGTTTAAAACGTTAAAGGTTTCTTGTGCCATTTCTGGCCGGGCCGGTACAACTTGCAAACCTTCAAAACCTGGTACGTCAATCATTCGACCACCTCCGTTTCTCTCTTATTTGTTGGTATTGTAAGCCGTTTAGGCGGTAATGGCAAGGCTTTTATTTAATATAAGTATTATTATAAGTATGTTTACATAGTGATTATTTAGGCACGAGAAAAACACCCAACCCACTGGTTAGGTGCTTTTTCTAATAACAATCGAGGCGATTTGATTTGAGATTAGCTTTTATTACTGGTTATTGTGCTGGTTTCGTTTCTTGAAAATCAAGAAGTAAATCAGACCCATGCCGGTCAGAATTGCCAAGGCCCACAAGGCATTGCGGACTAGGCCATCAAACCAGCCCTTCTTGGCAGTTGAACGGGTGCTAGTACCGTCATTTGCACTACCGGTTTTTGGAACCCTTGGTTCAGCACTCGACGTTGAGCTAGGCGTAGTTGTTCCAGTATTAGCACTTTGGCCTTCAGCCAAACGAGTGTAGGCTGGCTGGGCACTGGTTGCCACAGTTGGGGTAACCACGGAGGCCGTCGTGTCACCGGCACCAGTATCGGAACTCGTCGTACCAGTACCATTAGCAGCGTATTGCTGTTGAACTTGTTGCTGGTAGGTTTGTTCTGCCTGGGTGGTACCATAGTTCAAGCCATTCAGGATGTCATCAGCGTTCAAAGCCCCATTGACTTCTGACTTAGCCTTAGCAACCGCATCAGCTAGTTTCTCGTAATCAGCCTGCTTTTGTGCATCTGTCAAACGAGAATCATTGGCGATTTGCTGGCGAATTTGGGCAGCCTTTTGGTCAATTTTGTTAACCGCATCATTCTTAGACTGTTGGATGTTGGCCAAATTCTTAGTAGCATCCGAAGCTGACTGGTTAATCCCGTCCGCATCAGTTCCTGAATTAATCTTGTCCATCGCATTCTTAGCCAGTGAAGCTAAGGCACTCTTTTGAGCAGCCTTTTGGTCATCGGTCAATGAACTATTGCTATCGATACCCTTGTTCAAATCAGCTACCTTAGCGGCAATGGCATCACTACCATTTTTCATTGCTGTTCCAAGGTCCGTAACGGTCTTGGTTGCTGTTGCTGAAGCAGCGGCAGCCCCATCAGCATTCGTAGCGTTGTTAATGTTATTTTCTTGTTGCTTCAAAGCAGCTTCAATGGTGGCCTTCTGCTTGGCCTTATCATCAGCTGAAATATTAGAATCACCGTCAATGGCAGCTTCTGCCTTCTTAGCAGCATCCTCAGCAGCTTGAACAGCGGCCTTCTTCTGGTCAACCAATGGCGTAATACCAGAAGTATCAGTTGCAGCGGCAGCAGCCTTCGCATAATCAGAACCACTAGCAGTGGCCCCGTTAATGCCATTAGTATCCGTTGCGGAGTCAATTGTTGCTTGAGCAGCAGCACCAGCCTTCTTCAAATCAGCAATCCGTTGGTCCTTTTGGGCCTGAGTCATGTCATTATTATTGTTAATGGCAGCTTCTGCCTTCTGAACGTTATCCGCCAAGGCTTTATCAGCGGCCGCCTTTTGGTCGGCCAAGCTGGTAGTACCAGAGAGGTTCGAGGCATTGTTAGCAGCCTTAGCAAAGTCACTGCCATCATTTGAGGCATTCGAGGCCGTGCCAGCATCGGTGGCACCGTCAATGGTAGCCTGGGCAGTCTTACGAGCATTGTCCAAGTCATTCAACCGGGACTGCTTTTGATCGTCGGTCAAATTGTCAGCACCATTAATGGCAGCCTTGGTATCAGCGACCTTCTTGTTCAAAGCAGCATCCGCCGATGCTTGGGCATCGGCGACACTCTTTGCATTGTTCGTACCATTGTTAATATCATCAGCGTTCGTAGCGTTATCAATATTTGACTTAGCTTTAGCAGCGGCAGTTTCAATAGCTGCCTTTTGGTCATCGGTCAAAGCCGGGTTAGCAGTTTTTTCAGCATTGGCAACTTCATCATCGATGGCAGCCTTAGCAGAAGTCTTTTGGTCAGCTAAGCTGGCAACCCCTGACAAATCCGAAGCCTTGTTAGCGGCAGTGGCTAAGTCACTACTATCGTTGGAAGCATTCGATGCTGTTCCGGCATCTGTCGCACCGTCAATCGTTGCCTGAGCGTTCTTAGCAGCATTGTTCAAGTCGTTTAACCGGGACTGCTTTTGATCATTGGTCAAATTAGTAGCGCCGTTAATGGCAGCAGTCGCATCAGCAACCTTCTTGTTCAAGGCCGAATCAGCGGCAGCTTGACCATCCGCCAAGTTCTTAGCATTGGTGGTGTCGTTGTTGATATCATCAGCGTTTGTCGCACTGTCAATATTTGACTTGGCCTTAGCAGCTGCAGCTTCAATAGCCTTTTTTTGGTCATCACTCAAGGATGGGTTAGCGTTCTTTTCAGCATTGGTAACTTCATCATCGATGGCTGCCTTAGCAGAAGTCTTTTGGTCAGCCAAACTAGCAATACCAGAAAGGTCTGAAGCCTTGTTAGCGGCAGTAGCTAAGTCACTACTATCATTGGAGGCGTTTGATGCCGTGCCGGCATCGGCAGCACCATCAATCGTTGCTTGAGCGGTCTTAGCAGCGTTATTCAGGTCATTCAACCGGGACTGTTTTTGATCATTGGTCAAATTGTCAGCGCCATTAATGGCAGTCTTGGCATCAGCGACCTTCTTGTTCAAAGCAGCATCCGCTGATGCTTGGGCATCGGCGACACTCTTTGCATTGTTCGTACCATTGTTAATATCATCAGCGTTCGTAGCGTTATCAATATTTGACTTGGTCTTAGCAGCTGCAGCTTCAATAGCCTTTTTTTGGTCATCACTCAAGGATGGGTTAGCGTTCTTTTCAGCATTGGTAACTTCATCATCGATGGCTGCCTTAGCAGAAGTCTTTTGGTCAGCCAAACTAGCAATACCAGAAAGGTCTGAAGCCTTGTTAGCGGCAGTAGCTAAGTCACTACTATCATTGGAGGCGTTTGATGCCGTGCCGGCATCGGTAGCACCATCAATCGTTGCTTGAGCAGTCTTAGCGGCGTTGTCCAAGTCATTCAACCGAGACTGCTTTTGATCATTGGTCAAATTGTCAGCGCCATTAATGGCAGTCTTGGCATCAGCGACCTTCTTGTTCAAAGCCGAATCAGCGGAAGATTGACCATCAACCAAGTTCTTAGCATTGGTTTCAGCATTGGCAACGTCATCAGTTGATGTCGCGTTATCAATATTTGACTTAGCATTAGCAGCGGCCTTTTCAATAGCAGTCTTCTGGTCATCAGTCAAAGCTGGGTTAGCATTCTTCTCAGCATTCGCAACTTCATCATCGATCGCAGTCTTGGCCGCGGTCTTAGCGGCGTTCAAATTATTAACTTGGTTCAAGCCATTGTTAACATCGTTGTTGAAGGAATCAGCATCGGTTTCGGCCGAAGCTTTGGCAATCGTGTTTGAAACGACTTTATCAATGGCAGCCTTTTGAGCAGCCTTTTCAGTGTCACTTAATGAAGTATCGGCATCAATGGCAGCCTTAGCAGCAGCAGCAGCCTTGTTCAAGCTAGAAGAATCGCTCTTCAAGTCGGTCGTCCGGTCAGCAATTGACTTACCTGCCACATATTGACTTTCGATATTTGATTCAGCTGAAGGCGTGGAACCATCAGTTGTTGGACCAACTAAGTCAATAATTTGTTGGGCGGTTACAGTTGAGGCGTTAACCGTGCTAAGAGCGTTATTATAGGCCTTTTCAACATTGGCTTTCTGATTAGCCTTTTCAGTAGTTGAAAGATAAGAATCGTTAGTGATCTTTTGTTCAGTTGCTTGACGCCACTTGTCCAAAGAATTTTGAGCATCAGACTGACGGTTTGCCAACGTTTCGGCACCAGCTACGTGGGCATTTTTAACTAAGTTGGCATTCGTCACATCGTTTTCAGCGGCATTGATAGCATCAGCAGTCGTTGCATTTGAAATATTCTTCGATACAGCAGCAACCGCATCATTGACAACCTTTTCCTGGGCAGCTTTTTCGGCATCAGTCAGTGAAGAGTCGTTTTGAATGTCTTTTAAAATCTGGTCACTATTGGTATCATTCTTAAACTTAGCAATCGCATCAGCTTGTAATTGACTAATTGACTTTCCAGAGTTGGCGTCAGCTTCCAAGGTACTTTTAGCAGTACTCTTGGCAGTCTCAGCATCATCAGCATTCGTTGTCGCTGATACTTTACCCTGTTGATTCGTTAAGTCAGACTGCAACTTTGATACGGCAGAAGACTTTTCTGCAGTTGTCAAAGTTGGATCGTTGTTAATCGTCTGCGTCAAGTTTTCATTTGACGTGTTCAAACCACTGTTATTGGTACCATTAACAAGGTCTGCCAAATAAGTATTATTATTTGCTTGACGAGTTGCCAAAGTTTCCTTGGCAACGTTGGCATTGTTAATCGTATTATTAGTATCAGTATCGGCACGGGCAGTGTTAACACCGTCAGCATCCGTTGCCGCTTCAATCAAAAACTTTTGCTTGTCAGCAGCGTCGTCAACAACCTTCTTAGCGGCTGTCTTTTCGTCAATCGTCATATTGACATTGGAGTCAATGGCGGTATCTTGGTTGCTTTGTTGCTTTGACAAGGCAGCTACTGCAGCGGTCTTTTGATCAGCAAGTGGTGACTGTGTCTGCCAATCGGTATCCATGGCCTTTTCAGCAGCGGTTACATCAGCATTAATATCATCAGCAGTCACATCAGTATTATTAATCTTATTTGAGTAGGTTGAGAAAGTAGTAGCAACCGCAGCCTTCTGGGCCATCTTTTGGACCGAAGTCAGTGAAGTATCAGCGTCAATTTCACCATTTACCTTAGTTTGGTAAGCGGATAAGTTGGTATTAGCTGTTTTCAATGCAGCCGAAGCAGCATCCGCAGCGTTCTGAGCATTCTGAATTTCCTTTGTCAAAGCATCCTGAGTACGGAATTGAACAGCAGGCGTATCATAATATGATGGATTTCCATCAGCACCACCGACACCCTTGTTCGAGGTATAGTAAACTCGGATGGTGTTATCGGTATCTGAAAAAGTTTTTGGTAAGGTGAAGGTACGAGCCTGATCTTGTCCTAATGAAGTAGTTGAGACAACAGCAACCTTATCTGAACCGGTACCATAAGTGAAAGTACTTGCAACTGCATTGACTCCGTCAATCGTAATTGTATCGCTTAATGACGAACGAGTATAGAAATACTTCATGGTTTGATAAGTTTTGGTTGATACATTACCAATCGCAACACCAACAGAGTTGTTAGAACCATGAGGAGTAACACTAACTTGCGTCACACCACCAACATAAGTGGCAACCAACTGGTAGCTACCATCAGACTGTTTAACGGCACGAACATAAGCATTTTTAATTTGATAATCAATACTTTGGGTCGTGCCATTAGCAGCTACATTGGTAACAGCGGCCAAATCGGTATACTTACCAACTAAGGCTTGCTGAGGACTGTCAAAAGTCACACTCTGCAAGGCGGAATCGCCTGAAGCAGGGGCAATGGTTGAAGAAGCCGAAGCCTTCGTCGCCAACCGGCCAAAGCCCAAATTCAAATTAGGGTTTGTAAGCTGGGTTGCTCCGGCCATTCCAAAGGAAACCACAGCGGCAAAGAGCCATAGCTTCCCTGATTTGTACATTTTATAGTGTTCAGTAGTATTGATATTATTTTCCATTATTCTAAGCCTCGATTTTACTAATCTCCCTTTCCGTCTCAATAGTAACACTCACATAACTTATATTTCAATAATAATTACAAATATTTATATATTTTCTTCTACGTTACATTAGAAAATAAAAGTGAACATTCTGCTGTTTTTATCCAATATTTTATAAAATTAAAACTAAATCATATCCAATCATTCAATTAATATTTTTAAAATTACTAAAAAATAGTAAAAGAGCGATTTTAAACTTCTAAACTAAGTAATCCATGTAACTTATATTGTTTCTAAACTATTACAGAGAACAAAAAAAGGAACTAACAATTTCTGTTAGTTCCTTCCCTCTTTGTCAGTTACAAATCCTCGAGAACGGATTACTCACTTTCTGAGTCTGCCTTCTTTTTCTTTGAATATAACCATGCACTTCCGAGTCCCAGTGATAAAGCACCCAAGGCAATTTGTAGAGCTAAATCACCATCAGTGTTCACTTTAGCGGATTGACGGTTCATATCTTTGGCACCACCCTTAGCAATTGGATTAATCGTGCCATCGGCGTTATTACTGTTTTGATCACCAGTGGTTGGCAAGCTTGCGCTTGCTTCACTGGCAAGCCGAGCAAGCGAGATCTTCAACTGATTGATAATCTGGTCAACCTCAGCCTGACTACCAGCATTCTCGATGGCAGCAAGGGCTTTTTGTAAGTTATCAGTAACCTCAGACCGGAAACCACTTGCACTAGCTGGCAAAGCATTCAAGACGCTTTGCGCTAGTCGAGTGGCTTCAGCTTTGGCAGCAGATTGACCAGCCGTCGGATTGGAGCTCGAGCCGTTTGAGCCAGAACTTGTGCCAGCAGAAGCAGAAGAACTTCCACCACCACTACTATTAGCCTGGTTCTTAGCAGCGTTAGCGGCATCTTCAGCGGCCTTCTTGGCAGCAGCGTCCGCTGCCGCTTTCTTAGCATTGGCATCAGCTTGAGCCTGGTTAGCTAAGCCTTGGACCTTTTGCTTCAAATTATTCACAATTTGGTCAAAGGCTGCTTGATTAGTGGCATTAGCCAAATCGGCCTTAGCCTCTTCGACAGCCGATTTAATGCCGGTTTGGTACTTAGAATCTGAACCAGATGGCAAATTAATAATAGCGGACTGACCAGCCTGACTAACCGTATTGCTTGCCTGATTACGACCATCAGCTTCAGCCTGAGCATCTTTGGCAATTTGGGCCAAAGTTTGCTTGTAAGTTGACTGCAAACTTTCGATTTCATCCTTACTCTTGGCATTGCCAAGGTCAGCATTCATCTGTTGGGCAGCCTTACTAATTTCGGACTGGAACGTTGGGTCGTTTTGCTTAGGTAAGTCATTGGTTGCAGTGGTTGCATCCTTTTTAGCCTGAGCTTGAGCACCAGCAATTTGGTCAGCCAATGAGGCCCCACTTTGGTGGTTCTTAGCCAAACTTGGTAACTGGTCAGTCAAGACTTGGTCAGCCTTTTGAACAGAACCAGAATCGCTGACTGCCTGCTTAATCTGGTCAGCCTGCTTATTAACAGCAGCAATCTGACTAGCTTTGTCATTGGCATCCAAGGTATTATCGGCATTAATCGTATCGATTACCTTTTGAGCAGCCGAGTCAACTTGGCCATCCAAGTTCTTCACCTGGTCAGCCCAAGTTCCTTGGGGCTGGTGGGTGGCTTCAATTGCTTGGATTCCAGCCGAATTGGCATTATTAACCCCGTCGGTTGTGGTTGCGCCATTTACATTTACTTCGGCCTGGGCCTCGGCATTCGTTGCAGCCGCTTCTTGGTCCTTCACCTGGTCAGCCGTCAAAGTATTATCAGCTTCGATTGCCGACTTAGTGCTAGCCAAGGTATTTTGCAAGCCAGCAACGGCATTTTGCTGAGCAGCCTTTAATTCCAGCTGACTAGCACTTGTTTCAAAGTCTTGAACAGCGGAAGCATCATTTGCTAACGACGAACCGCCTTGAACAGTCTTAACCACTTGGTCAATCAAGGTACTTAACTGACTTTCGTAGCTTCCCTTCTTATCTGATGACAGGTTAGTCATCTGACTCAAAGCCTGTTCGAAGTTCATTACGGCGGTATAAGCATTGTTCAAGTTGTTATACCAATTGGTTTGGTCAGTCGTTAAGCCAGTAGTATTCAGTGGCATCTGGTTGATAACTGACAAATCATTTTGCAAAATTTGCTCAGCTTGTTCAACCGTTGTGCTTGAATTATTAGCGGCATTTTGTAGATCATTGATGAACCAATCACGCAAAGCATCGACAGCGTTAGTGACAGAGGTCTTCACACTAGTAGAAAGGCCAGTCATGCTATTAACAATGCTCGTTGCTGAAGCAGCGGCTTGGGTAATCTGGTTATCAAAATCTGGCAACCGCTGTGCCACTGTCTTACCAGCTTGGTGGGTTGCATTAATAGCTGCAATACCACTTTGCTGACTTTGGTGAACAGCATCGGTTGTTTGGGCATTAGCTAAGTTCGACCGCTGACTAGTTAATGCCTGGTTGGCATTATCTAACTCGGTCTGCTTTTCTCGGGCATCCAAAGTACTATCATTCTTAATCGCCTGAGTCGTTTGGTCATAAGCTTGCTGCAATTCGTAGTAAGCAACTTCCTTAGCAAAGGTGTATTCGACCGTACTAATCGATGACATGAATGATGACTTAATTGAGACTAACTGATCAGCATTGGTTGCATTAGCAATCGCTGTATCAGCCGCATCCACAATCCCGTTTTGCTGGTCATTGGACAAGTTAGCGAGTAAAGCAGCTTGTTGGTCACTTGTTAGAGAGCCATTAGCAACCGCTGCGTTAATCCGGTTCTTTAAGTCAGTGTACATATCGTCCACCGTCTTTTTCAGATCAGATTGTTGGTCTGCCAAAGCTTCACCAGACTTTGCGGTCGCTTGGTTATCACTGGTGGCATCCCCCGCCGCCGTATTAGCATCAACAGCATTGGTTGCACTGTTAATGGCGGTAATTCCAGTCTTTTCACGGTCCTGAATAGCCTGAACCTTGGCAGCCTTTTGGTCGGATGTCAAAGTATTATCGTTATTGACTTGGTTGATTAAGCTTTGATCAGTTTGCTGTAACTTTGAAACCAAGGCTTTCTGCTGGTCAGCCAAGCTCTCACCAGTTTGGTAAGTATCATTAACGGCTTTGACACCAGCCGTAGTAGCCTGGTTAGCAGAGCTAACATCAGTCGTCTTAGACAAAGCTGTCGTTGCATTGTTATAAGCATCGGACAAAGCCTTTTCTTGATTTGCCTTAGCAGCAGCATCCAGTGTGGCATCCCCCTCAATCTTAGCCTTTGTGGCAGTTTGAGTGGCATCCAATTGGAACTGACCCTGAGCCTTGGCCAAGTCAACATCAACTCCGGCCAAGGTATTAGCCTGGTCAGACTGAGCCTGGTTAACACCATCCGCATCGGTTGCGCTAGCAACCGCATTTTCAGCATCAGACTTAGCCTTCGTCACAGCAGCGGTCAACTTATTATAATCATCCGCCGACATCCCCGACTTGTTTTGGTCAATCTTGGCTTGCTCAGCCGCAGCTGCATTATCGACTTCAGTCTTCGCATTTGCTTGCTGAGTGGTCAAAGCCGTTCCACTTGTGTGAGTCCCATCAATTGCGGTTATTCCAGCCGCTTGCAAACTTTCACCAGTTTGAGTTGTTTGAACATTGTTCAACTGGTCCAAGTAAGAATTCTTTTGCTGCTCTGCCGCAGCTACTTGGCTTGCCTTCTCAGCGCTGGTCAAAGTTGCATCACTATTAATAGCAGCTTCAACCTTCGTCGCTTCATCAGTAATGGCTTGTTTCCAACCAGCCAGCCGGTCAGCCACTGAACTTTGTGAAACGTGACTGGCTTGAACCTTAGCAGCCGCACCTTGTTCAGCACTATTAGCATCAGCACTAGCAGTTGCTGAGTCGTTTGAAATCGCGTTAATGGCATCGATACCAGCACCCAACTGCTGAGCAACGGCAGCTTGCTGGTTCTTCACATCGGCCGCCGTTAAGGTTGGGTCATTGCTAATAGCAGAATTGGTCTGGTTAGCCACGTTTTGCAAGTTATCAATGGCATCGTACTTAGCTTGTTGGTTACTTACTTTGGCCAAGTTAGCGGTCAAGGTTGCACTAGCAGCATTAATGGCATCAGCGGACTGGGCCTGCTGGATGCTATCAGTAAAGACTGACTTGTAGCCATTCAAGAGACTATTCAAACTATTAATTTGATCCGTCGTCAATAACTTATCACTATTAATTGCTGTGGTAATACTATTAATAGCATTAGCTGCCTGAGACCGGGCTGCGACCTTTTGGTCAGCTAATGAGATTGAACTGGTCTGGTAAGCCTGGTCGATGGCAGTAATACCATTATTCTTAGCATCCAAACCAGCTTGGGCAGTTTGAGCTGTATTAATATTCTTTGTTGCAGCATCAACCGCACTTTGAACATTAGCCTTTTCGGCATTCTTTTGGTCGGTCGTCAAGGTATTATCAGCGTCAATCTGAGCAGACGTCTTCGTCTGCTCATCTTTTAAGCTTTGGATCCAAGCACTAGCACGGTCTGCAGCACTCTGACCATCTTGAGGAATAGCAGCCAAAGCAGCAGTTCCTTGAGTCGTCAAGGTGTTCATCGTGCCACTGTCATTAGCTGCTTGAATTTGCTGCAAGTACTGACCGTAAGTCGTTGAAACCTGTCCCTTTTGGGCTGACTTTTCGCTATCAGTCAAAGTTGTCTTACTATCAATACTACTATTAGCAGCATTTTCAGCATCTGTTAAGACATGGACATCATGGAACTGAGTTAAATCAATTTTGATTCCGCCCAAACTATTAGTCAAATTCGTTTGAACTAAGGCTAAATCATCGGCATCCGTCGAATCTTGAGCATCGCTTGTCGCTTCACTAGCAGCCGCTGACAACTCACCATTTAACGTCTCGCGTTCACCGTCAGTTAAAGTCTTATCATTATTGATGTCATTTTGAACTTTTTGGATTTGACTGGTAATTGAATTCAGTAAGTCGGACTGTTGCTGGCTAAACGATTCACTAGCTGGTTGGTGGATGCCATTAATGGTATTCACGCCATTAGCGGAGTCATTAACCCCAGCTGCCGCCGTCGTATCATTATCAATCTTTGCTAAGGCGGCTTGTTCAGCATCACTAACTGCCTTTAACTGGGTCTGCTTAGCAGCGCTCGTCAACGAAGTATCGTTATTAATCGCATCACTGGCATTATTGGCAGCATCTGTGACAGCTTGCTTCAAACTAGCCCGCCGGTCATCAATACTCTGGCCAGCCTGGTGGTTGTTACCAACCGTGCTGGTAAAGTTTTGCTCGGTAGCCTGAACGGCACTAATACTGGTGCCGTTATTAATTGCTTGTTGGGCAGAGGCCAATTGGTTGGCGACCGCCTGCTTTTGGGCGGCTTTTTCGCTGTCATCCAGGGTACTATCGTTATCAATGGCCGAATCAGTGTTTGCGGCGGCGTTACTAATCGTATTCGACGATTCAGCTTGCTGCAAGGCTAATGAAGTGTTACCGAGGTCAGTCACTAATTGACTGGAAGCCGCGTTAATCTCATCAGCATCGGTTGCATTCTTCAACGAATTGGTAAAGGTTGAGTCTGCAGTTGATACCTTACCGTTCAAACTATCAGCTTGACTTTGGTTAATCTTACCAGCGGCCAAAGCAGCCTGGATTGCCTGACTAACTGCGCTTTCATTTTGTGAAGCAGTTGATTGGGCCGCCTGCTTTTGGTCTGCCAAATCGGTTCCACTCTGGTGGATACCATCGATTGTTGTAATACCTGCAGTCTGGTAACCACTAACCTGGTCGGTCGTCGTTCCAGCATTAATATTTTCAAGGATGGTCTTCAAGGCAGCGTTAACGGCCGCAACCTGGGCATCTTGGCCATTGCTTCCAGCCTTAGTTAAGGTTGAATCAGCTTGAATGGCCGCAATCTGCTGACTTGCTTCAGTATTAACTGCTTGCCGGGCCTGGGCCTGCTTAATTTGCAAGAGCAAGTTATTAATGGCAGTGGTACCGTTAGCCTCCGCCGCATTCAAATCATCGGCGTCACTAGCATTGGTAATTGCCTTTTGAATATCACTTTCAACTTGGCTAATGGCTTGTTGCAAAGTACCGTTATCATCTGATGAAACTGCAGCACTGCCCATCGCCGTGTTAATCGCTGATTCTTGGCTTTGTAGCCAAGAATTCTTTTGGGCCCGTTGAGTCTCCAAGTCAGTTCCTGACTTGTGAACACCGGTCAAATCAGCAGTAACTTCACTGACCACATTATCAAGGTCAGTTGTCTTAGTCGTTCCTTCAAGTTCGGCTTCACCCTGGCTTTGGCTGTGGTTCAACGATGACAACTGTGTTTCCTTTTGACTTGCCGTCAACGTTGCATCATTATTAATCGCTGCCTTTTGTTGGTTATAGGCCTGGTCAAAGGCTGCAATAGCGGCCGCCTTTTGGTCGGCAAAACTCGTTGGATTGGTAACGTGGACCTTATTCAAGTCAGAAAGTGCCTCTTGCAAGCGGTCAGCCAAGTCTTGCGCGTTGCCTTCACCTTGAATATCCGACAAGGCCTTTGACGTCAGTGACGACAAAGTACTGGACTGGCTCGTGATGTCTGACTGGTGCAAACTGTTATCGCCGTTAATCGCGTTTTGGACGGCTTGGCTCAGGGTATTAACCTGACTAACAGCCGCAGCAATTTGCTGGGCCAAAGTTTGGTCCTTAGTAGCACCCTTACCATCGTCTGATGTCCGAGCATTATTCAAAGCAGTTGTCGCTGCTGAGATAATGTCTTGAATCGTCTGACCGGTGGCTGAACTATCACTAGCAGCTGCAGTCAATTCATCATCATACTTGGACAAAATCAAGGACAAGTTGCTTTCACGAGTTGACTTCGAACTATTCAGTAAGTTCACATCTCCTTGCACAGCAGCGTTCAATGAGCCTGCCAATGTGGATAACTGTGACTTGGCATTGGCTGCCTGTGTTGGAATATCGGCATTTGCCACGTGGGCGCCATCGATATTTTTCAGTCCTTGACTCTGAGCATCAGCAACCGCTTGAGCGGTATTTAAGCTAACAAGCGAAGCCTTGGCATCGGTCAAAGCCTGGTCAACAGCCTTCTCCTGGTCAGCTCGTTGCTGGTCGGTTAAGGTATTATCACCCTTAATAGCATTGTAAACGCTATCGTGTTCATTCTGGAATTTGACAGCAGCCGCATCCTTTTGGGCTTGAACATCAGAATCCACCTGGTGTTGGTTTTGAATCGTAGTCGTTTCACTAGACAACGTATCCGCAATATCCTGAGCCGTTGTCTGTTGGTTAATCGCACTTTCAGCAGCATTCAAAGCGTTGGTAACGTTATTACGTTGGGTCGTCTTTTGGTCATTGGTCAAGTTTGGATCATTGGTGATGGCCTGCATCACATCATTGGCCGTCTTGGCCAAGGCACTGTTGGCATTAGCCTGTTGTTGGTCAACTGACAAACCAACCTGGTGCTTACCGTCAATGCTTTGAATATCAGCGTTTTGCAAGTCCAAAACCTGTTGGGCATTGGTCGTATTTGCAAAGGCAGCGTCTAAGCCATTCACGATTGATGTAATTGCACTTATTTGACTAGCCTTGTCACTATCAGTCAAGGTTGGGTCAGCGTTAATAGCTGCTTTAACCTTATCAGCTTCATCCTTAATGGCTGCTTCGGCATTGGTCTTCTGAGTTGCTAGGTCAGTTCCAGCAACATGGGCCTGGTCAATCCCGGCCAAGCCATTATTAGCAGCATCCAAAATTCCTTCTGCATCCGTTGAACTAGCGATAGCAGCAGAGGCAGTTTTGACTGCACTATCGACTGCCGCCTGTTGGCTAGCAATTTGAGCAGCAGTTAAGGTTGAATCAGCCGCAATTTCAGCCTTCACCTTAGCAGCTTCTGTAGTTAACTGGTTATTAGCAGCCGTCTTTTGACTATCAACTGAATTTTGAACTTGGTGGGTGGCGTCCAAAGCCGTTTCGGCTTTGGCAATCAAGTCAGACAAAGCTTGGGCACTTTGAACATTATCGATTTGTGAATCATACGATGACAAGACATTTGCTAAAGCACTCTTTTGAGCGTTCTTTTGGGACGTCGTTAAGGTATTATCCGTATCGATTGCCTGCCAAATACCTTCGTCATCAGTAGCTGAGCCCGCATACTTGGCCAAGTTAGTCTTGGCATCTGCCTGTTGGTCAGCCAAGGACTTAGCCTGCTGGTGGTCAGTGCTGATCTTTTGCTGCCAAGTGCTTAACAAGTTTGCCACTTGGTCAGCTGTCGTCGTATCCGATGAAGTCAAAGCAGTAATTGCTAATTGCAAGTCCTGGTCAACGTTTGACCGCTGAGCTGTCCGGTCGGATTCGACTAGGCCAGTATCATTGGTAATGGCTTGTTTCGTACTTGAAGCAGTCTGCGACAGTGAATTAATGGCCTGGTTAGCTTGCGTTCCAACAGATGTACCAACAACGTGGGTATTTTGAATGGCCTTCAAACCAGCTGCTAACTGGTCAGCCACCTGTTGGGCGGTCATCGAACTGTTGAAGTTCGAATAAGCGTTATCATGGGCTGTTTGAGCGTCACCAGCCTGCGCTGACTTCGTTGCAGCCAACAAGGTGTTATCAGTATTAATATCAGCCTTAGTATTGGTTAATTGATTATCTAACTGGCCTTGTGCATCCTTAATTCGGTCGGCAACACTTTCACCACTAGTGTGAACGTTACTAATCGTATTCTGAGCGTTATTCAAGGCCGTTAAAATTTGTTGGGCGGTGTCGGCTGTGCCGGCGGCCAAACTATTATTCGCGTTGGTAACGGCGGTAGCCAAGTTAGCACTTTGACTAGCCTTTTCAGCGTCAGTCAAAGTTGAATCATTACTAATTGCTTGTTGGGCGGCCTTAGCATATGCCTGAACCTGGTTCAAAGCATTCGTCCGTTGGTCAGCAATTGCAGTTCCTGGGACGTAAATTGCATTCAAGGCTGTCTTAGCATTAGCGACAACATCTTCTAGGGCCTGGGCATTTTGGGCATTACTAATGTTGCCGGCCCAAGTATTCGTTACAGAACCGAGACTACTGATTTGAGCAGCCTTTTGAGCATCCGTTAAGGCATTATCATTATTAATTTCGTTCTTAACGGTGTTGTACAAGCTATTGGCATTATCCGAGCCAGATAGGTCGTTAATCGCATTGGCCCGTTGAGTACCAATATCGGTACCGGCAACATGGGCATTGTCAATGTTACTCTTACCTATTCCGTAAGAAGAAGAGATGTCATTTACATTCGACTTGCTATTTACATCATCAATAGCCGCCTTCAAAGCTGTTTCAACATTGGCGACTTGTTGGTTAATGGCTGCTGTATCAAGAGAAGTATCAGCCTTAATAGCAGCTTCCGTACTAGCAGCCTCATTTTTCAAGTTAGCGATAGCAAATTGCTGTGATTGGGTAATTGTATCACCAGACTTATAGCTGGCATCAATTGAGTTGATACCATTAGTATAAGCAGTATTAACAGCATCGGCCGTTGTTGCATTACCAACATTCGTTAAGGCGTTTTGTAAGGCAGTCGCCAAAGCACTTAATTGCGCACTTTGCATTGATGACGAAACGGTTGGATCATTCTTAATCTTATTGGTAATCGCTGTATTTTCATCGTTCAACTTCGCTTGAGCATCACTAATCCGGTCGGCCACGCTTTCACCAGCCTGGTGGATACCATTAATCTTATCAATGGCACTACCTTGGTCAGCTTGGATAGCAACAGTCGTTGTCTCCTGGTTAATCTGGTTCAAGGCCGAGTTCAAAGCACTAGTAACCGCCGCAATCTGACTGGTCTTTTCAGCTGAATCCAAGGTATTATCCGCTTGGATGGCCTGGTTAGCCTGGTTAGCAGCATCTTGGACTGCAGCCTTAGCAACTGCTTGCCGGTTAGCTACTGACATACCAGAGGTATGCAAGGCTGACAATGTTGCTTGCACATTAGCAACCAAATTGGCAATTGTCTGCGCATCGCTGGCCTGGCTTATTTGACTTTCAAGGCTATTCACAGCATCCGTAACAGCCTGGGTCTGGTTCGTGTTATCAGAACTTGTCAAAGTTGGATCATTAGCAATGGCCTGTTTAACGTTGTCAGCAGCCTTTTCAACCGCTGCCTTCGCATCTGATTGCTGGTTGGCAATAGTTTCACCAGTCTGGTACTGGTTACTAATGTTGTTCGTTCCTTGATTCAAAGCATCAGCAATCTGCTGAGCGTTTGTCACATTACTGCTGTTAATTGCCGCAATCGCAGCATTCAAGGCTTGAGTAGCCGCATTGGTCTGCTGGTTGGCAGTGGCTGTTTGCAAGGTCTTATCAGAAGAAATCTGACCAGTTGTTGTATTGTACTGGTTAGTCAAAGCGGCAATCGCAGCGTTCTTTTGGGTGCTAACGTCTGTACCAGCTTGGTGAGTACCGGTCAACTGGTTGGCCCAGTTGGCCTCCGTATCTTCAATTGATTGGGCATCGGTAGCTGCACCAATAGCAGTTTTTCCCTGACCATAGAGAGAATCAAGCTGTGACTCTTGCGCCTTTTTTTGGGCATCCGTCAAAGTCGCATCGTTATTAATAGCTGATTGGACGTTTTGATAAGCCGTTGTCAACGAACTTTGAGCCGCTGACTGTTGCTTATCTATGCTAGTACCAGTTTGGTAGCTAGCTGAAACGTTACTTTGAGCCTTTGACAAAATGTCTTCAATGGCTTGCGCACTGGTAGCATTAGCAATATCAGTCTTAGCCTGGGCAACAATTCCAGCAACGGCGTTCCGTTGACTGGTCCGGGTAGCCATATCCAAGGTGTTATCACCAGTAATACTACTGTTAGTAGTCTTAGCGGTTCCATCAAGGGTCGTCTTCGCATTAGACTTCTGGGTTGCCAAATCCAAACCTGGAACGTATTGGCTATCAACCGCACTCTTGGCCTTGGTCAAGGCATCAGCGATTGCTTGTGCAGAAGTGTTGGCGCCATCAATGGCTGAATTACCATCATTAACTTGGGTATCAACATTATCGGACTGGGTGTTTTGCGTAGCAGTATCCAAAGTACTATCAGCTGAAATATTACCCTTAACCGTCTTAGCTTCTTGGGCCAAAGCATCCTTAGCTTCTTGGGCTTGCTCTGACAGGCTCTTACCACTTTGGTGGTCAGAACTTAATTTGCCAGTATCCCCAGAGTATTGAGATAAGATGTCAGCGATTGTCTGAGCATCTGCTGCCTTTCCAAGGGCCGCATTAGCAGTTGCCAAATCAGCATTCAAGGCGTTGCGCTGACTAGTCTTTTCAGCATCCGTCAACGTTGAATCGTTGGTAATATTGGAATTAATCGTGTTAGCGAGGTTCGACAGAGCCGACTGGGCAGCACTGGCCTGGTTAGCCACTGTAGCTTGTCCCTGGTGGTCAGCTTTAATCGTCGTTTCACCGGCAGCTTCCTTGTCCGCGATTTCTTGGGCAGTATTTACTGAGTTCACATAGCCAGAATAAGTGGTTAATGAATTATTAACGGCAGCCTTTTGGGCGGTCTTTTGGGCGTCAGTCAAAGTTGCATCATTATCAATATCACTATCAATTTGGTTAACTAAGTCCTTCAACGATTGGACAGCCTTTGACTGCTGGCTTGTAACTGAATCACCGGCAACATGGTCAGCATTCAAGGTACTCTCTGCAGCCGCTAAAGCATCTGCAATTGCTTGAGCAGTCGTTTGGTTGCCAATATTGGTGTTTTGACTGGCAAAGTCAGCTTGAACCTTATTCCACTGACTAGTCTTTTCAGTATCCAGCAAAGTTGGGTCATTGGTAATAGCACTTTGTAACTGGTTTTCCAAAGCTTTCAAACTTGCCTGAGCTGAGCTAACTTGGTTTGGAATGGTGTCACCAGTGTGGTAAGTCGTTGCCATCGTTGAACTCTGGGTACTTTCAGTATCAGAAATACTTTGGGCCGACGTTGCACTGTTAATTGCAGTTTGCGCACTAGAATAAGCCGAAGACAAAGAACTTGCCTGCGAGGCTTTCTGGGCGTTTGTTAAGGTATTATCCCCTTCAATGCTGTTATAAGTAGCATCATTACTGTTCTTCAAAGCAGCCAAGGCGTTGGCCTTTTGACTTCCAAGGTCGGCCCCGTTTTGGTGAACACTGTTAATCTGGCTAACAGCACTGTTATAAGCGTCCAAGATTGCTTGGGCGTTTTGAGCAGTTTCAATCGCTGACTGGCCATTGTTAAAGTCACTATCAACCTGGCCACTTTGGCTATTTTGCTGGGCGCTTAGCAAGGTATTATCGCTATTAATTGCCGACTTAGCAGTGCCAGCCAATGACTTCAACTTGTTGATGTAGTCTTGTTGTTGGTTAGCAACAGACTCCCCGACAACGTGGGTATTTCCAACGTTGGTCAGCCCTGCCGCCAAATCGTCAGACAAATCTTGGGCATTGGCATCACCAATCAACTTCGTCACAGCAGCTGAATATGCACTATCTGCAGCAGCAACCTGGTTCTTTTCCTCAGCCGTTGTCAAAGTAGCATCATTTTGAATATCAGTAATGGTACTAGTATGCTTGGCCTGCAACTGCTTGATGGCAGCCTTATACTGGGTCGTAAAGTCAGTTCCCTGCTTATAAGAACCATCAATCTTCGTCAACCCATTTGCCCGGGCTTCCGCAACCTGTTCAGCGGTCGTTGCGTTACTTGAGCTCAAAGAGTCGATTGCATCGCCATAGGCATTGTCCAGGTTAGTCAATTGTGTCTTCTGATCTGCCGTTAACAGGCCGGCATCGTTATTAATCTCGTTTTTAACATTAGCGTATTCATTTTTCAGATCAGCAATCGCACTCTGACGTTGACTATCAACCGAAGCTCCACCCTGGTGGGCACCGTTAATCGTGGCCAAGGCTTGGTTCTTCGCATCAGCAATTGCTTGTGCCGTTGAAGCAGAACCAATCGTCGAGTTTGCCGCCAAGGCAGCATTATCGGCAATTGCCTTCTGAGCATTTTGCTGGGCAGTTGTTAAGGTGTTATCACCAGCAATATTGCTATCAGCGAAATTTTGAGCAGTCGAAATAGCCTGTTCAGCAGCCTTCTTTTGGTCTGCCAAATCAGTTCCAGTCTTATAAGTCCCATCCATGGCTGTATCACCATTCGTTTGGGCATCGAGAATTGCTTGCGCACTCTGCGCTTGGTTAATATTGCTTTGGGCTTGTTGGTAAGCAGTTGCTAATTGGGCCTCTTGACTGCTCTTTTCAGAATCCAAGAGGGTGTTATCATTTTGGATATTTTGGTAAGTCTTTGAATACTCTGCGGTCAAAGCGTTTTGAGCATTCTTTTGCTGGTCACTTAAAGCCGTTCCCTTGACATGGGAACTATCAATACTCGTTAGGCCGTTAGCCTTGGCAGTGGCAACGTCCTGAGCGTCTGTCGCTGCAGCAATGGCACCACTAGCTTTTTTATAAGCAGCAGCTAAGTTAGCTAACTGTGTTTGCTTGTCAGCATTCGTCAAAGTTGTATCAGCATTAATCTGCCCTGTAACCGTTGAATTTTCATTATCCAAGGCACTTTGAGCAGCAGACTGTTGGTTGGCGACCGTGTCCCCACCAACATAGCTAGCTGAAATGTTAGCATTACCAGTTGTACTTTGACTGACAACGTCTTGGGCATTTTTAGCAGCATAAACGGCCGTAACCGCGTTATCATGAGCTGTTTGAGCGGCCTTTAACTCTGCTTGCTTTTGGGTATCCGTCAAAGTAGGGTCAGCGTTAATACTCTTTTGCGTTTGAATCAACGTTGCATCTAAGTCGGACTTAGCAGAAGCCTGACGGTCAGCAACTGAGGTTCCAGTCTTATAGTCCCCGTTCAAGGTACTTTGCCAAGTATTGCCCGCCGCCGTAGCGGCTGCCCCTGTCAAAGCGCCATTAATAGCGTTTTGACCATTCTGATAGTCTTTTTCTAATTGGTTTAATTGAAGTTGTTGCTGAATGCTCGTCAAAGTTGGCTCATTTTGAATCTGAGTCATCAAGGAACTATCAGCTTGTTGCAAGGCCTGCAAAGCAGCCTGTTGGGCAGCCTTAATGCTTGACCCAGTTTCGTATTGGGCAGCAACATTCTTTTCAGCTTGGGCTTCGACATCATAGATTGCCTGGGCAGTCGTTTGCTGGTTAATCGATGACTTAGCATCTGAGACAACCTGATCAATCAGACCTTCTTGGTATTGCTTTTGAGCGGTTGTTAAGTCAGAATCCCCTTCAATTTGGGCTTTGACGGCGGCTGCTTTCTTATCTAAGGCCTGACCATAAGACGTTTGTTGGTTAGCAATCGAATCACCTGGTGTATATTGCAAATCCAAGTTATTCAAGCCGCTAGCTAACATGTTCTTCAAGTCTTCGGCATTCGTAACATTGGTTAAATTATTATTCAAAGTCGAAGCAGCTGATGAAACGTTGCCCTTCTGGGTCGTCTTACCGGCATCCAAAATCGTGGCATCATTATTGATTTCACCAGTTAACTTGCTTGCCTCGCCATTAACCTTCCCTTGAGCGTCTTCAATCTGTTGAACCAGCGATTCGCCGACTACGTGAGTAGCGGTTAACTTCGCTTGTTCAGTGGCCATTAGGTTAATCAATGCTTGGGCATCGGCCGTGGCATCAATATCAGACTTTATTTGGGTCACTAAAGAACTCAAACTATTAATTTGAGTATTTTGAGCGTCCTTGGTTAAGGTTTCATCTGTTGTGATTGAGGACTTGACCTGGGCTGCCCAGCTATCAATTTGGCCCTTAGCGGCGGTTTTCTGATCGCCAAGTGAACTTGAATTGGGCTGGTAGGCGTTGGAAATGGCCTCAACGGTTGTTGGGTCATTCTTAGCTTCGACAATTGCATCAGCCGTTTGAGCTTTTGTAATATTTCCATAAACCACTCCAGCAGCCGTATCGACATTTTGCTTTTCAGTGGCCTTTTGAGCATCGCTCAAGCTGGTATCGGCATCAATCTTTGCCTTTGTTCGGGTCACCAAAGAAGCAATGTCATTATTCGCATTGCTTTGTTGAGTTGAAATTGGGTCGCCAGCCGTATGGTAGGAACTAAAGTCTTGATCTGCCGCACTGACTTGGTCAGCAGTTGTTGCTGAAGAAATCGTTGATTCAGCGGTACTCTCAGCAGTGCTGACGGCACTAACTTCGGTTGACCTCTGTGTGGAAGTCAGCGTGCTATCGGCGTTAATCTGGCTGATAACCGTGGAAGCATTCGCTGAAGCGTTTGAGGTTGCAGTTGATTGCTGGGTTGCCAAAGGCGTTCCAGTCGTATAACCATTAATAATATTGGTCTGAATCGAGGAATCAGCCGCGATTTTATTAATACTATCAGCATCAGCCGCATTATCCAGCTGACCACTCAAAGTCTTGATGGTGGTGTTAATGGCATCAATTTCCTTCTGCTTTTGGGCAGCAGTCAGGGTAACATCAGCATTAATTTGTGAAATCGGTCCAGCAGCATCAGCAGCCAAGGTATTTTTAACTGCCTGACGCTGGTTAGCTAAAGTATCACCGCTAATATAAGCACCATCAATGGCTGAAATCCCTTGATTGACTAAGTTGTTATAAGTCGTCCCATCCGAAACCTGGGCAATTTGAGCTTCATAACTAGTAACTTGAGCAGCAACCGCCGCAATTTGGGCAATTTTTTGGTCAGAGGTCAAAGTTGGGTCACTAATAATGGCCTTGTTAATCTTTGTTTGTTCATTAGTAATTGGTGTATTCGTCCAAGTGCTTGCCCGCAGGTTATTGATGTCATTGGTACGCTGAGTATTAACTTGGTCAATTGATTGAACAACATACAAACTTGGCGAAGTATAGCTATAATCGTGTTGGTCAGCGGAGGCAACATTCACATCACCGGTATACTGAACCTTAATGCTGGCTGATCCACTAGAAGGTGTTGTAAAACTACTAGGGACCTGCATTGACAAGACCTCGCCTTGACTATCAGGTTGAACTTTTGGCGATGTTAATGAAGAGGCGCCATTAAAGGTCACATAAAATGAGTTTGTTCCCTTACCAGAAGGTTTAACCGTTTCAACCGCAATAGTTGAATAACCAGGAACAATTTCATAAGTCATCTGTCCATTCACTTTACGGACATAAGCATTTCGAATTTGAATATTCAAATACTGGCTACCTGAATCTGATGTTGCAACTTGAGTCTGCTCTGGCAAATTAGTCCACTTACCAATTTGAGCATCAGCATCCGATGCAAAAGATTTAACTTGATTATCAGTCACTTGGTTAGCTGTCCAATCGCTACTATTTGAACTCCAAGTATAGCTAACCCCGTTAGCAGAACCTGTCTTATTTGTATAAGTCGCCGATGCGGTCTGGCTCAGAACCATCGGTGCGACCATCAGTGTTCCGACAGTCAGAGTTGCAAAAAGCCACTGCTTGCCGGCTTTATACATCTTATAGTGTTGTTTTGTAATCATATTATTTTGATAACCAAACATTTGAAACACCTCTAAATCTATTGAAATATATCTGTTACATATAAGTATACACTTGTTATTTATAAAATCAAAAAACTAAAGCCCATAACTAAAGGTTTTCTTAATATTTGCTTTAGAAAGAAGAAATCTCACTGTTCTTAGTTAAATAAAACCAATCTAAACAACGTATCGAATATTTTATTTTTATTTCAAATCTGCCTAAATTTTTGACAACAAAAAAAGAGAAACTCTCGTTTCCCCTACTTATTTCGTATTAAAGAAGGCCCATCCGCTTATAAATGGTATCAACTTGCTTTAAATGATAATGATAATCAAAGGCATCATCAATTTCTGCCTGAGATAGGTGTGACTTAATCGTCTCGTTTTCTTCAACTAATGTCTTAAAGTCCAAACCTTCGTCCCATGACTTAGCAGTTAATGGTTGGACAGTATCATAGGCTGCTTCACGAACCATGCCACTTTCAATCAACTTCAACAAAACTCGTTGACTGTAAATCAAACCATGAGTCAAGTTCATATTTGACTTCATCCGTTCTGGGAAGACCGTCAAGTTATCAATAATCTTCATAAAGCGGTTTAGCATGTAGTCTAACAATGAAGTACTGTCTGGCAAAATCATCCGTTCGGCTGATGAGTGTGAGATATCACGCTCGTGCCACAACGGAATGTTTTCGTAAGCAGTTACCATTTGGCCACGCAAGACCCGTGACAAACCAGAGATATTTTCTGATCCGATTGGGTTGCGCTTGTGTGGCATGGCTGAAGAACCCTTTTGCCCCTTGGCAAATCTTTCTTCCACTTCATGGATTTCTGACCGTTGCAAGGCCCGGATTTCAATCGCAAAGCCTTCCATACTTGAACCAATCAAGGCCAAAGTCGACATATAGGCAGCGTGCAAGTCACGAGGCAAAACCTGTGATGAAATTTCTTGTGGACGCAAACCAAGGGTTTCGCAAACGTATTGTTCGATTTCAGGTGGAATGTTAGCAAAGGTTCCGACTGCCCCAGAAATCTTACCCGCTTCAACGCCACGGGCGACTTCCTTAAAGCGCTTCAAGTTCCGAGTCATTTCTGAGTAGAACCGGGCAATTTTTAATCCGAAAGTCGTTGGTTCAGCTTGGACACCATGGGTCCGGCCAATCATGACCGTATCCTTGTATTTCAAAGCTTGCTTCTTCAAGACAGCGATAAAGTTTTCCAAGTCTTCTTCCAAAATGGCATTGGCTTGCTTTAGCCGAA
This sequence comes from Fructobacillus sp. ChS1-6f1-1-27, assembly GCF_059579415.1. Taxonomy (NCBI): domain Bacteria; kingdom Bacillati; phylum Bacillota; class Bacilli; order Lactobacillales; family Lactobacillaceae; genus Fructobacillus; species Fructobacillus sp. ChS1-6f1-1-27. The sequence continues at coordinate 47,065 of NZ_JCAOER010000006.1, forward strand.
CACCATAAGAAGTATCAACCACATCAGTACTAGTGATACCGAAGTGAACCCACTTCTTTTCTTCACCAAGGGATTCTGAGACCGTTCGCGTAAAGGCAACGATATCGTGGTGGGTCACCGCTTCAATTTCTTCAATCCGCTTCACATCAAATGTCGCATTTTGACGAATTTTCTCAACGTCCTCTGCTGGGATTTCCCCCAACTTGGACCAAGCTTCATCAATGGCAATTTCGACATCCAACCAAGTTTGGTATTGGTTTTGCAAAGACCAGATTTCACGCATCGCTGGTCGACTATAACGGTCTAACATTCTAAGAATCTCCTTTTTTATCAAACGTGCAAAAACATTATACCAATAAAATACAGTTAAAAACGAACTATTTTCAAAATAATTTATTTTTAAGCAGAAACCGAACATTAAAATCCGATATTTCCGAATAATAAGGTTGATTTTCTGAACGATAGCCTTTATAATATCCTTTGGTCAAATGTTGACCGATTAAAGAATAAAAGAGGTAACCCATGTCTTCAATCGTGATTGCCGGCGCTCAGTGGGGCGACGAAGGAAAAGGTAAAATTACAGACTTTCTCAGTCAAAAAGCCGACTTTGTCGTCCGCTATGCAGGTGGTGACAATGCAGGTCACACACTGGTCATCGATGGTAAGAAACTCCACGTTCAATTAATTCCTTCCGGAATTTTCTTAAAGAACATCACGAACGTGATTGGAACCGGAGTAGTCGTTAACCCAAAAACACTATTTAATGAAATTAACTATTTAAAGGAAAACGGTGTTACCGTTGATAACTTAAAGGTTTCTTCGCGAGCCCAAGTTATCATGCCCTACCACCCTCTTTTTGATGAACTTCAAGAAGGCCTTAAGGATGAAAAGATTGGAACAACCCACAAGGGAATCGGTCCTGCCTACCAAGACAAGCTCGACCGGATTGGTGTTCGGATTGCCGACTTGTTAGAACCAGAAGTCTTAAAGAAGCGTTTAAAGCAAGCTTTGAAAGTTAAGAACTTGTTCTTAACCAAGGTCTACGACCACGAAGCTTTGGACTTTGATGAAATCTACCAAGAATACTTAGCCTATGGTGAAAAGCTCCGGCCATTCGTTGCGGATACTTCTTATTTAATTAACCAAGCATTAGATGAAAACAAACGGGTCTTGTTCGAAGGGGCCCAAGGTATCATGCTTGATATCGACCACGGAACCTACCCATTCGTGACTTCATCTAACCCCATTGCGGGTGGTGCCGCCGTTGGAGCTGGACTTGGTCCAAACCGGATTGACCAAGTCGTTGGTGTGGCCAAGGTTTATTGCTCACGAGTTGGTGAAGGTCCTTTCCCAACTGAACTCTTTGATGAAATTGGAAACACTATCCGTGACACTGCTCATGAATACGGTGTTGTTACCGGCCGTCCTCGTCGAATTGGTTGGCTTGATACAGTCGCTTTACGTCATGCCAAGCGCGTATCTGGTTTGACCCAACTTTCATTAAATTGCTTGGATGTCCTATCAGGATTTGAAACGGTCAAAGTCGCCACCCACTACCGTTTGGATGACCAAATCATCGACCACTACCCTGCTTCAGAAGCTGACCTTGCTCGTTGCGAACCAGTTTACGAAGAATTACCAGGTTGGTCAGAGGACATCACTGGTGCCAAATCATTAGCCGACTTGCCAGAAAACGCTCGTAACTACTTAAAGCGCGTTTGTGAAATCGTTGACCTACCATTGGCAACATTCGCTGTTGGCCCAGATCGTGATGCCACCAACGTCTTGGTTGACCTCTGGCAACAATAATTAAACAAAATCCCAAGCACTTGTCTAAGATTCATCAGGCGGGTGCTTTTTTGATGACTTTCAAACAAGACATGCTATAATATGGGTAAAGAAAAGGAGTTCCCCTTAAAACGGAAACTCCTCCTAGAAAACCCGCATAAAACGGTGACTAGCCTATTTCATCAAAAATGACTATCTAAGCCAGGCAAAGCAGAAGATGGTCATTTTTTATTGCTTATTGCGATTATTAATTCAATCACCAAACCAATCAGCATTAGGATTAGCATCCCAAACTGAATCAGCAGAGCAATAGTGTCCTTACAAGGCACCAGGCCTCCCCTTTCGCAAGAAGTCTTTGTATCATACAAATCACCCCCTTTGATAGGATAGCCACCGTCTTCACTTGTTTTCTATGCTAATATTATACCTGAAAAAAGGCCTTTGAATCATTGATTTAAAGGCCTTTTAGCTATTTTAATGATGTTATACTTAACCCTTCAAAAAGTCCAGAATCTCTTGGTCAACCTGCTGGTTTTCATGTAGCTTCGAGTGCTGACCCATTGCGCCAGTAATCAATGATTCCTGGTAAGTACTTGGGCTTTTAACAAAGTACTTCAACGACTTCGACGAATTATTGTAAACAGTCGTATCTGATTGTGAACCACCCGTCGAATTACCAAAGATGTTTAAAACCTTAGTTGTATGACTTTGATAATAGTCCGTTAACCCCGCCAGGTTTGTAAAGGTCTTCGTAACAGTGGTGGGCTTACCAGTTGAGTCCAAGGCTGAATTTGACCCAGGGTCGGAGATAATCAAGCCATTGTAAGTTCCAGCAATTGAAATCTGTTTTTGAACCCGTGGCAAATCTGACTGGCTGCCATAGTTCATTAAATAGTAAGCAATTGCTTGATTACCCATAGAATGACCAATCAAATTAACTTTCGTAATTCCCTGGTCGTCAAGGTCTTTCATAATCGTTTTTACCCAGCCAGCTGTCTTGGTAAAGTCCTGGTTAGTATTATCCTTAAACTCAACTAGGATAATTGGGTTTTTCTGGCCAGCTTTCACCTTGCCATTCCTAGTAACCTGACCGTTATTAGCAACTGTATAATTAAACGTCTTGTTGGAATAATGATGGTTGATTAAGTACTTAGCCATTGATTTTTCAGCATGGCGACTGGAACCGTAACCGTGGAAGAAAACGGTTGCAGTTGTTGGCTTGCTAGCAGCTGGTTGACTATTTTCTTGTCTAATTATCTGTCGGCCAAGGAAGTAGAAACTTACTCCCAAAGCAGCCACTAAGACTAATAGCCCCGTTATTGTTCGCCTCATCCACATTTCTCCAAAACCTCTATTTCTTAATTATACCCTCATTGACTCGCTAAAGTCGATTTTACCGGTCACTTATGCCAAATTCAAGAAAAGGTTTTACGCCGACCAAGGAAATTCGTTATAATGGCCTCAGAAAAGATTTAAATCCAACTTACAGGAGGCAAGTTCATGACTCAAGCAGACCAGATTAAATGGTGGCAAAAGGCCGTCGTTTACCAAATCTATCCCCGGTCTTTCCAAGATTCGACTGGGAACGGAATTGGTGATTTAAACGGGATTAAAGACCGCTTGGACTACGTCCAAAAGCTCGGTGCCGACGTGATTTGGCTAAACCCCGTCTATGAAACGCCCAACAAAGACAACGGTTACGACATTTCCAACTACGATGGCATCAACCCCGAGTTTGGTACCATGGAAGACTTCGAATCATTACTAGCCGAGGCCCACAAGCGTGGTATCAAGATTGTAATGGACTTGGTAGTCAACCACTCTTCTGACCAACACCAATGGTTCATCGAAAGCCGGTCATCAAAGGATAACGATAAACGTGACTTTTACATTTGGCGCGACCCAGTTGATGGTCACGAGCCTAATAACTGGGGATCTTTCTTCTCTGGCCCAGCCTGGAAGTTTGATGAAGAAACCGGCCAGTACTACATGCACCTCTTCCACGAAGGTCAACCCGACTTAAACTGGGATAACCCAAAATTGCGAGATGAAGTCTTTGCGATGATGAACCGTTGGGTCGACCGTGGCATCGATGGTTTCCGAATGGATGTTATCTCCTTAATTTCAAAACCGGAAGGCCTGCCCGATGCGCCAGTGCCTGAAGGAGCTCATTACGGAAACGCCAACCACTCGACCCTTGGCGCTGCCAACGGTCCTCATGTCCATGAATACTTGCAAGAGATGCGCCAAAAGGTCTTGAACAACGCTGATATGATGACTGTCGGTGAAGCCTCCGGCGTCGACATCGCCAATGCCAAGAAGTATGCGAACGCCGACCAATCTGAGTTGAACATGGTGTTCCAGTTTGAACACATGGAATTAGACTTTAATGAAAACCAAGCTCTAGGAAAGTGGGATAACAAACCAGTTTCACTCACTAAATTGAAAGAAAACTTCTCGAAGTGGCAAAGAGAACTAGAAGGGACTGGTTGGAATTCACTTTACTGGCAAAACCACGACCAGCCCCGAGTATTAAGCCGATTTGGTAACGATACGCCTCAGTACCGGGTTAAGTCAGCAAAGATGTTGGCTACCCTCCTCCACTTTATGCAAGGAACGCCTTACATTTACCAAGGTGAAGAATTGGGGATGACCAACGCTTACAACCTTGGCTGGAACGACTTCAATGATGTCGAAATTCTAAATGCGCGTGAATACTTAGTTAACCGCGACCACGTGATTGATGATGATACCTTGTTAGACTACGTTCACCACAAGGGTCGGGATAACGCCCGGACCCCAATGCAGTGGACGGCTGGTAAGAATGCTGGCTTTACGACCGGAACTCCTTGGCTAAAGCTCAACGATAACTTCGAAACAATTAACGTTGACCAAGCCTTGGCCAACAAAGATTCAATCTTCTACCACTACCAAAAGCTAATTGAATTCCGTCATACCATGCCAATCATCACGACCGGTCACTATGAACCACTCGAATTGGAAGATGACCAAGCTTTTAGTTACAAACGAGTTGGCGATAACGAAGAATTACTGGTCATTAACAACTTTACTGATCAGACAATTGAACGGCAATACAACATCCCAGAAAATTCCGAACTCCTGATTTCAAACTATACGGACGACTGGGACCAAACCTTGCGTCCTTATGAATCAAAGGTTTACCGCTACCAAAAATAATTAGCAAAATCTGAATTCAAATAAAAAAGGCTGAGCTAGCAATTTTATTGCTAACCCAGTCTTTTTCTATTTCTATATTATAAGTAAGCTTACTTTGAAGCCTTTAATAACGCAACCACATCATCGGTTGTCATCTTAACAAAGGCCTTTTGGTCTAAGCTATTGACCTTAACAGCACTGGCTGCCATGGCAGCGAAGTTACCCTCGTCTTCAATACCAACACCAGCAAGAGTTGTTGGTACTTCCAAGTTAGCTAACCATTGACGAACTTGGTCAATGGCTTCCTTGGCAATCACTTGGTCATCATCACCCGTCAAGTGCCAAACATTCCGACCCATCATGGCAAAGAGCGGTGCTGTTTCAGATGACAAAGCAAACGCCATCCAATGTGGTGTCAAAATACCAAGACCAACCCCGTGGGTAATATCATAGTAAGCAGATAATTCGTGCTCAATTGGGTGAACAGTCCATGAATTAACATTTCCAGTCCGAGTCAAACCGTTCAAGGCCATCGTAGCTGACCACATCAAGTTGGCCCGAGCTTCATAGTTATCAGGTTCTTGTAATGCAATTGGCGCCCACTTGATAACGGTCCGCATAATTCCTTCAATCAAACCATTACGAACATCGTTTTCGTACCCTTTTTGATCAAAATACTGTTCAAACAAATGGCTCATGATATCGATTGAACCAGCAGCCGTCTGCCACTTCGACACTGAGAAAGTCAAAGATGGGTCCAAAAATGATACAGCTGGTGTGTTTGGTCCAGCCGTTCCAAGCTTTTGCTTGGTTTCAGGGTTTGAAATCACAGAACCTTGGTTCATTTCGGTTCCCGTCGCTGACAGAGTTAGAATGTCAACAACTGGTAACTGATCCATCGTCATCCGCATTGCCCGGTTTTCAACCAAGTCCCAAGGGTCACCCTCATAGTACTTAGCAGTGGCAATCACCTTTGAAGCATCAATAACTGACCCACCACCGACAGCCAAAATGACGTCAATATCATTCTCTTTAACTAGCTTTTGGCCATCACGGACAGAGCTAATTTTGGGGTTTGGTTCAATTCCTGATAATTCCACCACGTCAAAGCCAGCTAAAGCCTCAACGACCCGTTCGTACAAACCAGATTTCTTAATTGATCCGCCACCATAAGCAAGCAAGACCTTCTTACCAAATTGACTGAGGGCTCCAGCCAATTCTTCATCAAGCCGGTCACGGCCAAAACGAATATCCGTTTTATTATTAAAAGTGAAATTTTCCATTGAGACAATACCCCTTTACGTTTTCCATCAAACCAATTTACTAGTAAAGCACTACATTTCCCAGCAAATTTAATCTAAAGTCGTAAAAGCTATTGTAGACCTTTCACTTGCAAAATGCAATTTTAGTTGGCCACTCGACCTAACGATTGGTTACATCAGAGGCATTCATGGCCGCCATCTTACGTAAATAAGACCAAATTGCATCTCGCTTAGTACGCAAAGCCACCCAAGCAACTGCATATAACAGTTCAACTAAGATAATGTACTGCCAATGTCCAGAGATAAAGGCCGCAAAGATGACAGCGGTCATTGGTCGAGCCATCACATTATAAGAAACCACTAAACTAGTCACGCCGCCAGCTAATAAGCCATACTGACCCAAAGCTGCCGTATACATTGGTGCCATGTAAGATCCAGCATATAATCCGACGGTAAACCAAACAAAGCCAGCAGCAATCACTTTGGCCATATTTCCCCGGTAAATGGCTACCATTGATTCCAGCATAAATGGCAAAGCAATTAAATCAACCACTGGTAACATGTGATTAAATGGCATGATCATCGCCGTTAAAAGCAAGACCGGCATTAATACCATTCCTGAAATCAACGTGACTGATTCACCGTAGCCAACACCATCGTCAACCACTATCAAAAAGCTTCCAGCCTTCCTTCCACTTTGCCGTTTAGTGATTGCTTCAGCTAAGGGACGAAAAGCCTGGCCGAAAAGTTTGGCCATCATTGGAAAAATAGTCATTACCGTTCCAAGTTGAACTGCAAAGGTTAAAATTTGCCCCCAACTCTCCAGCGTAATTAAATGGTTTAGGTGACCAAGAGTCGCCAACAGCAAGCCAATCATGATACCGATTGACATCGGCTCACCAAAGATACCAAGGCGTTCTTTTAACTTAGCCGGTGTCCAGGTTAACTTATTTAAACCAATCAAATTCCAAAGTGGGTCGAATAAAATTGCCGGTACAACCGCCTCAATATTATGCATCGACCCCGTCGTACCGTTTGGAACTTGGTAGTACTCAGCATAGCGGTCAGCCTGAATTTCAGCCAATAACAGGCTCACTTCCATTAAGAAAAAGCACAATGACAGTGACACAATGAAATCATTCGTTACCGCATAGGCCACCGCGCCCCAAACCATAAAGCTCCAATTTTGCCATAAGTTTGTCGCGAAAAAGGCTTTGGTATAACCACTGATAAACATCAAAACTTCAGTCAGCAAACCAAATAAGAAAAAGGCAATTCCAACTGGTGACTTAAAGGCCAACAAGGGGGCCGACTGCCAACCCGTATCAATGACTGGCAGGTGCATCCCCGTTGTAGCAACCATTTCCTGGACAACTTTGGTTACTAGTGGCGTAAAAGCAGCAATAATCCAGCCAAAGGCCGTTAGTGCAACACCAACTAATAGACCGGAGGTTAACGCCATTTTTAAGTTTACTCGCATAAAAACGGCAACAATAAAAATTACAATTGGAATAACGACACTATGACCTAAAGTTAAAACTAAATTGGTAAAAAAACTCATTTTAATCCTCCCCTGGCTTAGGCTTTATAATAACCAGCAGCTGTTCCCTCTAATGTCTGGTACAAGAGCTGGTTTCGTCTATCAAAGGCTAAATAAGTATCAACATTGTCAGCATTTGGCTGGTATTCACAGCTTCCATAACCAACTAAGTCTTCAACCGCCTTTTCATAGCTTGGATACTCGCCCATATAAACCAGGCCCGCAATTAAAGCGCCCAACGCAGTTGATTCAACAGAATTCGACTTACAAACTGGTAAGTTATAAGCATCCGATTGCATTTGATTCATCACATTTGAATTCGTCAACCCGCCAGAAATTGTAATATTACTAATTGGTCCCAAACTCTTAAAAATACCCAGCCCCTTATTAATTTCAACAAACAAACTTACCATTAAAGCGTACAGCATATCTTTTCGAGTAGTTGAAAGGCCTATATTGGAAAAAGCTGACCGAATATTAATATCATCTTTGCCAATCGATCGCCCCTTGTGAAACGGTAAAACTGATAAATTAATTAACTGTCCATAACAAGCCCGCAGATCTCGGTCAATCATTTGATAAAGATTTAAGTCGTCTGGGTAAAAATTTTCAATGAACCAATTAAAGATGGCTGAACAGGCCAACAAATCAATCTCTAAAATATACTTATCTGGATGGGCTGACTTGTTATAGATAATCCGCTTATCTAAGTGGTTAGGTAATTGGTCAATCGTCTTAATCAAGTACCCACCAGTACCAGTATTAATTGATATCTGGTCATGACTGATAATTCCCGCTCCTAGAGCGGCACACTGTTGGTCACCGCCGGCAGAAATCACTGGGATGCCAACTGGTAATCCGCTCAACTTGCTATAAAAGGGTGTCACTGTCCCGGCAGAATCACCAGGTGAAATTAACCGAGGCATCTTGTCCTGGTTCAATCCTAAAATCTGAAAGAGACTCTTGTCCCACTCTAAACTATGGATATTCATCAAGTTTGTCCGAGACCCGTAAGTTGTATCAGTGGTATACTCCCCTGTCATTTGATAAGTCAAAAAAGACGGAATATTTAAGAAGTAGTCTGCCTTTTGATACACATCTGCTTTCTGGTACTTTAGCCAAGCAATCTTAGCGCCCAGGTAAACAGCGTTCAACTTTGATCCAGACTGTTGTAAGAAAACCTCATCATAGTCGCGGTACCGGTCTAAGACATGGTTAACTCGAGTATCCTGCCACATAATGGCCTTGGCAATCGCCTGGCCATTTTTGGTCGCAATTAGAGACGACCGCTGAGAGGTAACGGACACCGCCTTAATTTGACTATGGTCACGCTTGGCTGCTTCGACTGATGCTTTCACAACCTGTAAACATAAGTCTGAAAAAGTATTTGGCTCCTGGGTAACTGACCCATCCTTTGCATAGTCAGGCCGGTAAGACTGACTAAATTTATTAAGCAAGCGCCCCTTTTTGTCGTAACGGATTGCTCTGATACTAGATGTTCCAATATCAATTACAAGGTAGGTATCCATCCGTGTTCCTCCTGATTGTCATAACGGACCTGACCGTAGTAAGCATTCTTTCCATGCTTTCTTTGGTAATGAGCTGCCAATAAGCCATTTGAAACCAAATGGTTTTGATGGGATAGTTGCAAAGCATGATAAGTGATTTCAGCACTAATCTCTAACACCTTAGCGTTATAAACTGATTCTTTCGGATTATTTCCCCAAGTAAACGGACCATGATGAGCAACTAAAGTAGCCTGAATCGCCTCCGGATCAATTTTTTGACCGGTAAAATAATCAACGATTGCTCGACCCGTATTCAGCTCATAGTCAATGGCTAATTGCTCATCCCTCAACGCGGGAACACAAGGAACTGTTCCAGCGAAGGTATCAGCATGAGTAGTCGAAACTGCTGGCACATCCATCCCCGCCGCTGCAAAAGCAACCGACCAAGGGGCGTGGGTATGAGTAATCGCCCGAATAGTTGGAAAATGGCGGTAAAGTTGTAGGTGTGTCGGTGTATCAGTAGAAGGGCGTAAGTCCCCTTCTACTACACGACCATCTAAGTCAACGACCACTAAATTTTCCTTGGTTAATTGGTCATACGGTAAGCCAGAAGGCTTAATCACCACTAACTTTGATTCCGGGTCAAAGCCTGAAACGTTTCCCCAGGTAAAAGACACCAGGCCAAACTTCGGTAACATCATATTGGCTTGGTGAACTTCTTCTCTGATTTCTTCTAACAGCATTTATGCCTCCTCCACAATTTGATAGCCAACTTGCTTTAAAAAATTAGCAATAAAATCCGCCGCTTCAATCACACGTTGAACTGCATTATCACTATGTTCCGTCCACATTTCAATCGTCAAAGTTCCCTGGTAATTTGCCTGATATAGGGCTAAGAACAGTCCCTTAAAATCAACCGTTCCATCACCAAAGGTCACATTTTTAAACAAGCCCGGGTTATCAGCCGTCACTGGCAAAGTGTCCTTTAAATGAATAGCTGCGATAATTGAAACGTGTTTTCTTAAGTCAGTAGCGACCTGACTCTCCTTCTCGTAGGCAAAGGCCGACAAGTTCCCCAAATCTGCATAAGCGGCTAACCAGGGCGTTTTAATTTTTTCCTTAATATCGGCAACCTTCTTAACCGTATTGATAAAGGGGTCATCCATCGTTTCGACCGTAACCATTACCTGCTTTTTAGCAGCATAGCGAACGACCCGGTCCAAATTATTGTAAAAACGCTGGGCAGTTACCTCTGATTTTTCGTGATAATACTCGTCATAACCAGCCAATTGGACGTTACCGCAGCCTAAGTCTTTGGCTAGTCGGATTGCTTGGCAACAAAGCCCATAAGCCATTCGATAGGTGCCGGGGTCTGTTGAACCAAGTGGATACTTGCGTAGGGCTGACAACATTAATGTTTTAATTGGCACATTTAGCCGTTGGCTCAGCCGGCGCAACTCATTACGCTTGCCAACCGACCAGTTAAGTCGGGCAATCCGCCACTCACTTTCATCAATAGAAAGTTCAATAAAAGAACAACCAGCAACTCGAACAGCTTCTAATTTTCTTTGCCAAGATAATCCGACCGGTAGTGCTTTCTCGTTAACTCCTAGTTGTACTGCCTTCAACGTCACCACCCCAATATTCAGTAATTACTTGTTGGAAAGCCCTAGCCGCTTTGGCCACATCTTTTTTTCCCGTGATTGCTCGACCAGCAATAAAAATATTAATTGGCAAATCAGCAAAGAGGGGGATGGTTTCTAGGGTTAAACCACCGGTTACCGAAACCTTAAACCCCATTTTAATTAGCCTAGTTACCGTTTCTAAGTCATCAGCCCCCCAACTGCCCCCGCTTAATAAGGTGTCTCGACTTTGGTGGTAAATCACTTGGTCAATGCCACATTCACGCCAGATTTCAGCCTTAGAAAAATCCCAGGCAGAATAAAGTTCAATTTGAAGTTCCTTCATCTCTTTTTGAGCAGCCCGCATTGTTGGCAAAGTTGCTGAGTCAATCACCGTCATATAATCGGCACCTGCTAATCGAGAATTTTTAGCAACTGTTCCCCCAGCATCCGCACACTTGGTATCAGACACCAAAATCTTATCTGGGAACATCGCCCGCAACACTCGAATCGCCTCCTGGCCAGCCTGCAGTTCTAAAATAGTTCCCACTTCGATCACATCCACAACTGGGCCAGCCTGTTGAGCAATATGAACGGCTTCTGTTAATGAATTTTGGTCTAATGCCAGTTGCAACTTTGGTCGGTTCATTTTCTTCTCCTTTTACAAAAACGATGGGAATGGTAGGTCGTTATCAGCTTCAAAAGCATCGTCAAAACCACGGTCGTGGTGGTACTTAAAACGTTTTTCATCTTGTGGGTAGGTGTATTCGCCACCCACCTGCCAAATAAAGGGGTGGAACTGGTATTGCAAAGTTTCTTGCTTCATCCGCCACAGGGTTAAAATTTCCTGAGGGTCGGCTGCAAAATTAGTCCAAATATCATAGTGGACGGGAATGACTACCTTGGTCTTCAAATCTTCTGCCGACCGTAAAACATCAACTGATGTCATTTTGTCCGTGATGCCCCGGGGATTTTCACCAAAATTAATTAGTTCCACGTCAATCTGGTTTTCATTACCGTGCTTAGTAAAGAGGTTGGACATGTGGGAGTCGGCCCCGTGGTACAAGTTGCCACCAGTCGTCTTAATTAAAAAGTTAACCGCTAGGTCGTCCATATCAGGTGGTACTTGTCCTGATAACTTAGTCTTTTTGCTTACCGTCAACAGGGCCGTACGGTCAAAGGCCTCTAAGGCTTTAATGGTCACCGACTTCACCTTCACTTCATCACCAGGTCGTAAAACAACTGTTCTTTTTTTCGGGACACCCCACTTAATCCAAGTGGCAACAACTTCCTTTGGGCCAATAAACTTGGTATCGGGTCCAGCATTTTCTAAGACTGCAGCGGCCGTATGAATATCTAAGTGGTCCGAATGAATATGGGACACCAGCAAAGCATCAACGTTTTTCACTTGAAATGGGTCAATGACAAAGGGTTGCTTGCGTAAATTTGGTTGAAGTTTCTTAACGCCTGACATCCGCATCATTTGGTGACCTTCTTTCATTAGGCCATTACCATGAGTTCTTTTGCCAGTCCCATTCCACAGGTCAATTAAGATATTCGTCTTTTCATGGGTTTTCAACCAAATCCCAGTATTTCCTAGCCACCAAATTCGAAAATTTTTAGCAGGAACTTCCGCTTGGTCAATCGCTTCATTCAACCATGTTCCCCATTCAGGAAAAGTATTTTCAATCCAATTTTGCCGAGTGGCTTCTTTAATTGTGGTTGCTTGTGCCATTTTAGTTCTCCTTTTTTGCTCAAAGTAATTGTGGTTCTAACCCTATTATTAGTAACTTTTGGTCGATAAAAAAGACTCACTTTAAAGAGAATCTCTTTAAAATGAGCCTGTTATTTATGCCAACTGGGTAGACTTTTTAAGTGTTATCCCCTTACCCTAAAAGAAAAAACGAGGTTATCAGAATGCCAACACTTTCCGACAAAAATGTGATTGACTACCTCAGTCAACAATCGATTCTGCCTAAAATCACTGCCATCAGTAAACAACTAAACCTCAGTCAAAATCGGATTTACTACTTACTTGATCTCATCAACCAAGGATTAATTGCCAAAAGGCTAAAGCCTCTAAAGGCTGGCAATAAAATAACTAAGGCTCAAACTGACTTTTTAATAAAGGAAGCAAAGACCTGGCCAGACAAACCCCGGTGGACCAACCAAGAGCGACTGAAAATGCTTGATTTACTCATCACAGCCCCAAGAAAACGATGGACAATCGACCTCTTTCAAAAGCTTTTTCAAGTCCACCGCAATACCATTATCAGAGATATCCGGCAGCTCAAAAATCGCGTCATGTTTAACCCGGCCTTTTCTCACAATATTGGCCACCATTACCAGGAAAAAAGACGGACAATAATTATTCACGCTTACTCCCTAGTTAAAGACCTATATGACAATGGCGTTCCTTTTTTAGGCTATGCCATTAAAGAAACACCCACTTTGAACGAAAACACAATTGACCAATACTGCCGAAATTTACAAGCAGCCTCCCGACAGATTCAAAAAGAAATTACCGGCCGTGACAGTCAAATCATCGTTATTTTTACCCTAATAATTGCCCAGAATGTCACCTGGTTAAGTAAAAAGGGTCAACTTGAACAGGGCGACTTATTTTCACAAAGGGACAAGGAGAAATTTGCCAAACGAAAAGAATTCCGAGTTGCCAATAGCTTACTCTCCACTGTCAAAGCTCACCTAACCCATTTCGACAAAGACCAATTAACCAACCTACATTATTTTTTAACCTTACAACTGCTAAGCTTGCCAAAAGACCATGACCACCACGCCCAGTCCAAAAAGAGTTTTACTGACTTACTGAAACTGAGCCAATCTCTTTCAACTGCTTTTTGTCAGGTCCTAGCCCTTAGTCCCTCAACAAAGGAACAACTAGCCAACAATGACTTGGTAACTGCTATCCAGACTCAAATCAAGCCCTTTTGGTATGCTAACCAGTACCAAACCCTTCCACAAGATAACTTCTTAATCCGCCTACCAAAGCTTGAAAAAACTCTAAATGTAATTTGCCACCAAGAACCGGTCAAACAGTTACTATCACAAACTTTTCCCTCAGGCTTTACCGAAGAACAAATTCGCAGCCTAGCCATGACCTTTCAACGGCACCTAATAGCTGCTACTAATCAAAAGTTCAAGATTATCTTGGTAACCAGGCTACCAGCAACCACTGTCCAGTTAATTTCAGACCTACTAACTTACCGTCATGGGAACCAATTTCTGACCATCGAAGTGATAAAAGGCTTTCACCATGGCCGGCCCACCGCTAGGACTGACTGTGACCTAGTGATTACCGAGCAAGCTGACCTCAACCTTCCCGGAATAGTTTACGTACTACCAACAGCAATAGAAGTAACTGACATCTTGTCCTTGTCAGAACGAATCGCTGACCTCCGTTACCAAAAAATTGGCATCTAAAAAACCACCCTTGCCAATCAGCCAGGATGGTTTTTAAAAGTTATTTTACAAGTCCCCATTCAAGAAATGGTTCTTGCCTTCGCCAAAGGACCAATCTTCAGCATGGTTTTCAGCAAATGAGATAATCAAATCTTCAGGACGAACGTCAATATCCTTCAAAGCAGCGACCAAAGCCTTGGTAAAGGCCTTCTTGGCCTTGGTTGACCGTGGCGTTGACAAAATGGTGAAGAACAGGACCTTGCTTGACCGGTCGTAACCCAAACCAACGTCTTGGAAGTTGATTTCGTAATCTTCGTGTTGTGTCACAATTTGAAAGCGGTCGCGGTCAGGCAATTCCAAGTTAGCTTTGGCAACGTCAAAGCTGGTCTGCATCAATTGCTTGATTTCTTCTGGGCTGTACTGGCCCTTGATCATATCAATTTTCATTAATGGCATGGTGGTCTCCTTATTACATGCAGGTATTAAGTAAATCCTAGCATAGAAAGTGACCGAGAACAATCACTTTGCTTAGTGAACCTTGTCCACCTTAGCCATTTGAACCACTTGGTCATCTGTTAAGGCATTCAACTGGTCTAAGAGCTCACTGGCAAATGCAGCCGGCCGAACCCGGCCGGCCGCCACCGCCAACTCCCCAGCTAGTGGCAACGTGGCAGCAGCATAGGCTAAGTCCTCCACTGCCATGCTCTGACTGGCAAAGGCCCCCAGCAAGCCATCCAAGGCATCCCCCATTCCAACGTTTACTGCCAATTGCTTGGCCGAGTTTTTAACCAGATAGGTGGCCTTTCCATCAGAAACGTAATCGACCGCCCCAGTTGCAACCACCACTGCCTGCAACTTCAAAGCCGCTTGTTCGACCACCTCAACTGGGTCAGCAGTCCCAGCCCCCGCATCAATGCCGCGTGACTCCCAGGCAATCCCAGCTAAACTAGCAATTTCGGCCAAGTTTCCTCGAACCAGGTCAACTTGGACCTGGTCTAGCAACTCTTGGGCCCGCCGTGTCCGCAGTGGCGTAGCGCCAACGGCTACCGGGTCAAAGATGACGGGATTGCCCAGCTGGTTGGCCTTCTTACCGGCTTCGACCATTAACTCGGCCGCTACTGGTGAAGTCGAACCAAGGTTCAACGTAACCGCTGAAGCAATACTAGCCAGGTCCCCAGCCTCAACCGGGTCAGCAATCATAATTGGCGACGCCCCAATATAAGAAATCGCATTAGCCACTAACTGTGGCGTGACATTATTGGCAACGTTTAAAACAATCGGCTGGTTATTTTTAACCGCACTAAGTCCTGTAAAAGTCATTGTAAGGCTCCCTTCAACTTGGCCACTGTGGCCTTAATATCTGAACTAGCAGTAATGGCTGAAATCACTGCCACCCCGTCAAGGCCAAGGCCAGCTAGCTGGCCAACATTTTCTACACTAATCCCACCAATCGCAACCGTTGGCAGGTTAGTCGCTTGGCGGATGGCCGTAATCCCGGTTGGTCCAATCGCCGGCTTAGCATCCGGCTTAGACGAAGTTTGAAAAACCGGCCCCAGGCCGAGATAATCGACCTGGTCTAAGACAACTTGGCTTTGGTCCAATTCCCCTAGGTCATGGATGGACAAACCGAGCATTAGGTCCGGGGCCTGTTGCTTAATCTCACTAACTCGCTGGTCCCCTTGACCAACATGGAGACCGTCAGCATTAATTGCCAGGGCCAAGTCTAAGTCATCATCAACGTACAAAGGAATCCCGGCTTTTTCACACAGGCCTTTTATTTTCCGGCCCAAGCCAATTTTTTCTGCATCCGATAACTGCGACCCATCTTTTTCTCGGAACTGAACGGCCGTCACACCAGCCTCACAGGCTTCTTTAACCACTTCCAACACCCGGTCAGCACTAAAACCAACATTTTGACTCCCAATTACTAAGTAGACTGAAAGCGAATTTCGATTAAAGTTCATCGCCTAACCCTCCGCTGGTACTTGCCAATTACCATGGTTCAACGGTCCGTGCCCATGACCAAGTGGCAGAGGGTGACCGATAATTTCATTCATGTAGTCGTGGCCGGCCACAATCGACTCTTTTAGGCCACTACCCTGGGCTAAGTGAGCAGTAATTGCGGCTGACAAAGTATCACCGGTCCCGTGCTTGCTGGTTGTATGGACTTTGGGTCCTTCCATAAAGAAGTCCTCGCCCGATTCTAACAAGCAATAATCATAGATAATCTCACCATCATTGTGGCCACCCTTGACTAAGACGTTTGGCACGCCAAGCTTTTGGATGGCAACCGCCGCTTTTTTCATATCAGCCTTGGACTTGACGTCAATGCCAGACAATAAGGCCGTTTCTGGCAAATTAGGAGTTACCAGAGTTGCCAATGGCAGTAAATTCGTCTTTAAGGCGACGATTCCAGCTTGGTCCAACAAAGTAGCCCCACCCTTGGCAACCATCACCGGGTCGACCACCAAGTTTTTCAAGTGGTACTTTTCGACATTCTTGCTAACCTGGATGACCCGGGTGGCGTCAAATAAGGCCCCCGTCTTGGCTGCTTTTACATCAAAGTCAGCCATGACCGAGTCAAACTGAGTATCAATCATCTCGGGGCTAGTCGGTACAGCTTCCTGGACAGTAATCGTGTTTTGGGCCGTCAGACCGACCACGACACAAGTCGAAAAGGTTTGACAGACCTGCATCGTCTTCAAGTCTGCCTGCATCCCGGCCCCACCACCGGAATCAGAACCGGCAATGGTCAAAGCAGTTGTGTATTGGAAATCTTTATTTGCCATGGACAGCCTCCACTGGTTGCAAGAAGAAAGCATTCTCCAACCGGGTTGATTCCCGGAAGGCTTCCAAGGCCCGGTCATGGACTTTCTTAGAATAGTTCGGTGCCATCTTATTCACCAGGGTCAACAATTGATTTGAAAAGCCTTGGTCAACACCGCGGTAGTAGCCAACCCAGCCAATATAAGGGTTGCCGGGCGTCACCATTCCATAACGGATCAGTAAGTCAGCTAGGTAAGCGTAGTCATAGGGACAAGCCGTTAGAGCCACCAAACCGATAAAGTCGTCTTCGGAGACTGACTGGTCCAAGTGGTTTAAGTACTCATCGGTCACTGGTAGGTTTGGATACTTGCCCTCCTGGATGCTTTCATCAGAGGTCTGGGCCTGGTCCAAAAGCATCTGGTGAGCCTCATATTCCTTTTGGTCCATGTCCGGCATGGCAACAACTGGCTCTCCCGTAATCCCCGTAAAGACCTTTTCATACCAGGGCAAGTAGTGGTCTAAATAACGGTGGTCTTGCTGGACGTATTGCAACAAGACATCAGTATCGATTTGCCCGGCCGCCATCATCTTGATAAAGGGATTTTGAAAAAAGGCCTCCTTGTATTCTTCCATAATTGGCTGTAACTTCGTGGAAAATGGTTCTCCCATCATTTTCTTTCTCCTCGGTGCAGTCAAATTGGGTGCGGCATCCAACCATTGTTTTTTTAGCAAATAAAAAAGTCCCCAGCCTGAGCTGAGGACTACGCGTGCCTAAAAAGCACTCAAAAATCCAATTTAGAAGTTTCCTGCGACCGTATTAGCGGTATCAGGTTCAATGGGTATAATCTCAGCTCAGGGCACCCCAACTTTATTTCAAAAGTAGTATAGCATGAAAAATAGAACCGGTCCTAATTATTTTTAAAATCCCCCTTGTTTCATCACCTTATATAAGCTATATTATAAGCATACATAGTTTACCAGCATTTAGAGATAGAGAGGTATTCAAGATGGACCCAGTTAAAATCAAGGACTTAGCAACCTACTTCGACTCCACCAACCAGAGCTTTTTTACCCTCTATACGACTTGGTTTCGCCAAGTTAAAACAGCCCTTCACCAACTCGAGCTGACCCACCCCCAGGTCCAAGTCTTAGCGACCGTTTATGGGTTGAGTAAGCAAAACGATGAAGTCACCCAGATTATGGTTGCCCACTCCGCCGATATCGATGCAATGACCGCCTCATCGATCATCACCAAGCTCAGCCGGGCTGACCTCTTAGACCGTTTTCCCGGGAAAAAGAATCCCCGGGCCAAAGCCTTGGTCCTAACCGGCAAAGGTTTGCAAAAGCTTCAAGAAGCCCTAACGGTCATGAATGAATTTGACCAGGAGTTTTGGCAGAGTCACCAAGCCGAACTCAAAGCTAAGTTTGAAGAAATGACGGCTATCCGCAAGCCCCACTAAACATGACGAATTCACCGAACTGAAAAGCGAAGTCCCACAAACGGGACTTCGCCTTTTTTATTGGCGGTTAGCCTTTTCCTCTAATTGACGGATTTTTTGTTCCTTGCCTACTAGTGAGACTAACAGCGCAATCGCAATAATTGCTGCCAAGTAAATCACATAAGACCCAGCATCCCAGCCGTACTGGTGGACAACCATACCAATAATTGCCGTCGCAATCGTTTCACCAAAGATGTACTGGAAGAAACCCATAAATCCGGTTGATAAGCCCACCGCATAATTTGGAACAGCTTCGTTAACCATCAGGCCGACCAGTGACAGTGGCGTATAAATCAAGGTTCCAAGTAAGAACAAGACCGCTACTAAGACGAATTGGTTGCTCGAAGTAAAGTACAATCCGAGGCAAGCAAACATCAGAATCGTTGCGCCCAAGCAAATGGCTGCCCGCCGACCATGCATGTAGTCTGACAAGTAACCAAACAAGACTACCCCAGGAACAGCCGAAACTTCAAAGATTCCAACAAACCACTTGGCCCAAGTGACACTAAAGCCCTTGCTTGGTAAGTAGGAGGGAATCCAAGACATCACCCCATAGCGAACAATGTAAATCGACATTGATGTCAAAGTCACCAACCAAACCACCCTGTTGCACAAAATATGACGGACAAAGATTTGCCAAACTGATTCGTCCGTTTTATTTTGATTTGTTTGATGGCCGCGGTCATCCACCTCAACATAGCCAGAATAAGTGGCAATATCTGGTAAACCAACCTTTTCAGGGGTATCCGTGTTAATAACCAGCATCAAGGTCGCAATTACTGCTGAAACGAGTGATGAGACCATAAAGACTGCTGTTAATGAGCCAGCGAAGTACAAAGTAGCAAACTGTACAGAAGCAACACAGAGAAAGGCCCCAGCGTTGTGGGCAGATGCCCAAATCGAAAAGGCTATCCCCCGGTTCTTCTTAGAAAACCACAATGAAATCTGCCGCTGGCAGGCTGGTGCCCCCATTGCTTGCGTCACCGCCACTAGAAACATCAGCCCTAAAATTACGTAAAAGTTGGAAGTAAAACCGATTAACAAGTTCATCAAGGCCGACAGGTACAGGCCAACTGCTAGAAAAACCCGGGCGTTCAGCCGGTCAACTAAGGCGCCCATAAAGATCTTAGCAATCCCATAGCCAACTCCAAAGGTCGACAAAATCAGCCCCATCTGGCTCATATCAAAACCGTAGGCATTCATAATTGGTACCTGTTCTGTAATAAAAACGAGTCGAATAATATAATAAGCGATATAAGTAAAACTGGTGGCAAGTAACACCCCAATTTGACGCCGGCGGTAAGTGGTCTTGGTCGCTCTCTCCTGCGATACTGAACCCCGCCCGGCCTTCATTAACATCTTGAACATCGTAAATCCTCTCTTCACAGGTCACCCATAACGACCTGCCCTTCTCATTTTAGAATTTATTGTCATGGCAAAATCCTGGCCAGGTTTGATTGCCTATCCTGATTTTATGGGGTCAGCTAACCTTTGTCAACGGAAAGAATGCCTATACAAAGGTATTGTAAACCCTTTCATTTTATATTTTGGAAAGCTAGTCCAAGACCTTAAATCCACAATTTTAAAATCCAAATTCAAACCACCCTAGCCTTTTTAAAAGCATCAAAAAGACGGTTGAAAATCTTCAACCGTCCAATTTAAAAATAAAATTTTAATGAGAAAACACTTTAACCCTTGGGCTGGCCCTTCCCAGCTGCTGCTAGGACTGCCTGGTAAACAGCATTGCGCATGCCGTTTTGATCTAAGGCCAAGACACCTTGGATGGTGCTACCACCAGGAGAAGTAATCTGCCCCTTCAAGTCAGCAAAGGACAAGTCTGACTGACTGGATAAAGAAGCCGTCCCACCAACCATGGCCGCAATCAATGGCTTGGCCTGGTCCCGGGTCATCCCCTCAGCCACCGCCACATCTTCTAAGGCATCCATCATCACATCGACAAAGGCTGGTCCGCAGCCACCAACAGTTCCGGCAATCCCAATTTGGGCCTCAGGAACAGCGACCACATGACCCAAAAGGCCCAAAAATGTTCGAACCGAATTCATCTTATCACCGGCAATTTCTCGGTTTTCTACCAAAGCAATCGCACCGGATCGGACTGCCACCGGGATATTTGGGATAAAGGTCGTCACTGGACTAGCCGGTGCCGCCTTTTGCAAGTCGGCCAATGAAACCGAAGCGGCCGCAGACAGCACCACCGTCTTAGCTGCCAAACCAGCATTCACGACCTGCTTTAAAACGTTGGTGGTAATGGAGGCTGGCACCGTCAAAACTAAAATATCTAAGTCTTTAGCCACCAGGTCGCCATACTGTGAAACGGTAGGAATCCCAAGTTCTTCGCCCTTAGCAGGGTTTGAGGTATAGGCAGTCACCTTTTGACTAGCGGCGGTCATCCCCTTTACCAAAGCAGTCCCCATATGGCCTAAGCCAACGATTCCAACATTCATAATATTCCTCCCAAACGATTTAACTTACTCTCATTTTAGCATAGAAAAAGCGGCCAAAAGCCAGCCGCCTAAAACTTATTTTTGTTTGAATTTGAACGAAGCAACCACCAATAAGATGACCATCCAAGCCAAGGCTAGCAAGGTCGTGACCGTCGTATCCTTCTTAACCAGCAAGATGATAAAAATCAAAGCTAAAAAGGCAATCGTAGCGTAGTTACTAAAGGGTGCCAAAGGCAACTTAAAGGGCTTTTCTAAGCCAGGCTGGTCAGTTGATTGACCTGCAGCCTTTTGAGCCTTTTTAAACCGCAAGTGGGTCCACATCAAGGCCATGTAAATCAGCAAGAAGGCTGCTGAAGCAGTCGCTGAAACCAAGGTGAAGGCGTCAGTTGGGAATAAGTAGTTCACCACTACCGCCAAGCCAACAATCAAGGTTGACAAGTTAATGGCTGACCGAGGAATGGCATGCTGGTTCAACTTCTTTAACCGTGACCCCTCGCCAACCAATGAATATAGCATCCGGCCAGTGGTAAAGAAGGCCGAATTAATGGCTGAAGCAGCGGCAGTCAAAACCACAAAGTTAATCACAGCTGCGGCCGATTCAATTCCAATCCCAGAAAAGACTTGGACAAAGGGTGATTCACCGGCTTGGTAGTGGGTCCAAGGCTGGATCATCATAATCGCCATCAAGGCTCCAATATAAAAGATTAAGATCCGAAAGACAATTGAGTTAACCGCCCGAGGAATTGTTTGCAAGGGGTCCTTGGTTTCTGCAGCAGTAATACCGACAAATTCAACCCCCAAAAAGGCAAAGAAGGCCATTTGGAAAGTCGATAAGATGTTCTTGCCATGGTCAGCCACAAGTCCATGGGACCACAAAGTTGAAAACTGGGTAACCCCAACAGAAGTTTTCACATGACCAAAGGCAAAGACAAAGCCAATCACAATCATGGCAATAATCGCCGTAATCTTAATCGTTGAAAACCAAAATTCGGCTTCCCCAAAGATTTTAACGGCAATGGTATTAACTAAGTATAAGACAATTAAAAAGGCTAATTCAAAGGGCCAAGCCGGCATGGATGGGAACCAAAACTTCATATAGGTTCCAATCGCCGTCAACTCGGTCATAGCAATCACAATCCAGCCTAACCAATAAGTCCAGCCTAAGACAAAGCCAGCCTTTTCCCCCAAGTACTGGGTCATGTAGTCAATAAAGACTGGTTTTGAATCATCTGAAACCAGGAGTTCACCCAAGGCCCGCATAATCGCAAAGACAAAGAGACCAGTAATAATGTAAACCAACAAAATAGCTGGTCCAGCCTGGTGGATTGAAGTTCCCGCTCCTAAAAAAAGACCAGTTCCAATCGTACCACCTAAGGCAATCATCGAGATATGTCGGTGTGATAGTGTCCGAGCAAACTCTGTTTGCCCCTGTTGTTCTACTGCCATGCAAGTTCTCCTTTGCTTTCCTTCTTTAGTAGTTTATACTGGAGAGAAAGATAAGTAAAACTAAACATTTTCAATTTAAAGTTAAAAAAATTCACTTACAACCATGAAAACATTCACCTACGAGATTTTTACCACCGTTGCTGAACTCGGATCCTTCCGTAAAGCCGCCGACCAGCTCAATATTACCCCTTCCGCAGTTTCCCACGCGATTTCCCACTTGGAAGACCAGCTTGGTATTCCCTTGTTAATCCGTAACCGGTCCGAAATGCAGGTTACCAAAAACGGCCAGGTCCTCTTACCAATGATGGAACGGCTTTTAAACGAAGAGCACCAACTCCTAGCCATGGCCGAAAAGATCCAAGGTTTAAAGGGTGGTGAAATCCGGATTGGGGCAATTTCTTCCATCTGTATTGTCTGGTTACCAACCATCATCCAACGCTTTACTAAAAAGTACCCCGATGTTCAGATTACTTTGATTCAAGGGTCCTTTGCTGATATTGAAGAAGCACTGTCCTTAGGGAAGATTGACCTTGGCTTTTCAGCCCTGCCCGTGAAAAACCAGCTCGATTCCATTCCACTGGTAAACGATGAAATCAAGTGTCTGACTCAAGCTGACTACAGGCCCAAAAACGGCCAGTCAATTGGGCCTGCTGACCTGTCTGACCAGCACTTTATCTTGCAAAAGGCTGACTACGACTCTGATACTAAGGCTGCCTTGGACGAACTCCAAGTCAAGCCCCAGGCCATCAATTACTCAATTGATGACCATTCCATCATTGCCATGGTCGAGGCTGGCTTAGGCTGGGGAATTCTGCCTGACTTAGCCATTCCAACCATCTCTGCTGATGTCAAAGCCTTTCCCTTCGAGCATCCCTACTACCGTCACCTGGGACTAGCGATTAATCCCTCCTCTGCCAAGGACCCCTTTGTCCTAGCAATGCAAAAAGAAATCCTCGATTTCTTACAAGACTAAAAAAAGACGAACACTTTCCAGCTGAATGTGAGTGCACACAAGCACACACCATCAGCCCCTGTGTTCGTCGTTTTTATTTGTTGATTAATATTTGGCCAAGACCAAGGCGACTTGAACTAAGGCCAGCAAAATGGCCATTATCATCCAGCCAGTTGCCTTCATTGGGTAGGTCCGGTAAGCAGACCGGTCAGCCCCTTCTTGAAAGCCATGGGAGGTCATCGCCATTGCTAAGTTTTTCGACCACTTAATCGCATGGACCAAGGCTTTAAAGTACAAGGTTGGCTGCCACCAGTGTAAGACCTGGCCACGCATCAAACCAGCAGCCTGGATGCTTTCCAAAGCCCGCTTAAACCGGGGCATAAAGTTCAAGGCCCCTAAGATTCCGTAAGTGAAGGTTGCCGAGAACTTTAAGTTTTGCCGGAGCGAAGCTAATAAAATATAGGGCGTCATCCCCAGAGTCAACCAGGCCCCCATAAAGATAAAGACTAAGACCCGAGACCCCATTACCAGGCCAAAGTGGAAGTTCTCAGCCGAACTTCCCTGACCATAAAGGTAAAAGGACCAGAAGGACCCAAGAACTGGAATCACCGCAATTAGCAGGTAAAAACCAATCTTTTTCAAGGGGTGGCGCTTAGCCAACAGTACCAAGAAAACCGTCGCCACAATCACAGCATTTAACGTGACTGATTGGGTCAGTGAGATTTCCAGTGAAATTAAGACTGCTAGAATCAGCCGTTGGGTTGCGTTCATCATACCAAAACCTCCCAACTTTCCGTCATGTCTGTTCCTTGGTAGTCCAAGTGACGGTCAACAATCCCAACTAAGTCCCTGACTTGGTGAGAAACCACAACTACCGTCATTTCTAATTCCTGCTGGCTTTCTTGAATCAGTTTCAGTACTACCTGGACTGACTCTTCATCTAAACCAGCTAGTGGCTCATCTAAGAGCAAGGTCGACGGGGCCACGACCAGCATGAGCAAGAGCTGTAATTTCTTTTGCTGGCCACCTGACAGGGTATAAACCGACCGGTCAGCTAATCCTGCCAAATGCAAGCGGTCCAACCAGGTAGCAACCCGGTCTTTTGTCCAGTAATCGGGCCGGTGGGTCGTTTTGACCACCTGGCCAATTTCTTCTTCGACCGTAATGTTTAAGAACTGGTCAGAAGCGGACTGAAAAACCAATCCTAATTCTTGGTAGTAGGCCTTCTTCTTCCAATCTTTGACTTCCTTTTGACCGTAGACTAATGAACCCTGATAGTCATGCAAGTGGGCCATCGTCTTTAAGACGGAAGACTTACCGACCCCATTGGGGCCAGTGATCAAAGTAATCTGCTGGGCTAAGACCGTCAAGATATCTTGGTTTAAGACCAGCCGCTTTCCATTTTGAACTGTCAGATTAGCAAAATGAAAGGCCGGTACTAACCCGTCCTGTCCATCTTCAGGCCGCTGGATGGTGACCCGCTCTTTTTGGTAATCATACTGGTCCCAATCAGCTTGGTCAACAGCCCTTAAGCCACAGCCCTTCACCTGGTAAAAAGCAGTTACCTTATCAAAGTAGCCGGCAGGGTCGTGGTCAGCAACCAAAATCCCATACCCTTCCTTGCTTAAGTCAGCTAAGAGGCCCTGTAGGTCATCACGGGACTGCTGGTCAATCGCGGCAAAGGGTTCGTCTAAGAGCAAGTACTTAGCCCCCAGGGCTAGGACTTCTGCTAAGGCCACCTTTTGCAGTTCCCCACCGGACAACGTTTGAAAGGGTCGGTCAATAAAGGCCGTTAGGCCAACTTTAGCTAAAGCCCAGTCGGTCCGCTGATCAATTTCTGCCGGGTCTAACTGCAAGTTTTCCAAGGCAAAGATAAATTCTTCTTTGACAGTTGGCATGGCAAACTGGTCATCCGGGTTTTGAAAGAGCAAGGCAACTTGCTTGGCCCGGTCATGGGCTGGCAGGTCTGCTAAGTTCTGACCGTTTATTTCAACTTGGCCAGCGACCTGGCCCCCATATTGGGGGTACAACCCCGCTAAGGCCTTTAGTAAGGTCGACTTGCCAGAACCGGATGGTCCCATCAGCAAGATCAAATCATTTTCTTTTAAGGTAAAGTCAAGGTCTTCAATAATCGGGCTATTCTTATACGCCACCCCTAAGCGCTTGGTGACTAATGTCATCCGTAAACTCCTTTGATTGACTTAGTCGTGGGCCAAAAGCTTTGACCGGTCCAATAACTTGGCAATCAAGTGGACCAAGACCCCTGAGAAAAAGAAGATTGACAGGTAGCGGACAATAAACAAGGCGATTAACATACCAAAGTTATAGTGGGCATAACCAGACTTAACCAAGTCCCAGGCAAATGTCACGATTGTTCCAGTCAAAGTTGACAGCCACAAACCGGTAAACCAGTTCTTATAACCAACCAAGGTGAAACCAAGTTCTGACCCAATTCCTTGAATCAAGCCTGACAACAGCGTTCCAACACCGTAAGCCCCACCAAGGAACATTTCCCCAGCAGCTCCCAACATTTCACCGATGAAACCAGCACCGGGCTTCTTCAAGATGTAAGCGGCCAATGGACCAGCCATCATCCATACTCCCAAAGTGACTTCGTTGGTAAAGGCTTGCAAGCCAATCACGGCCAAGCCACTATAAACAATTTGGTAAACCGGGTCCATAATCCAGTAGACGACCGAAAAAATGATCCCAACCAATGCCAGCAAAATCACATCTTGTAACTTCCACTTCGTATTCATTTCCTTCTCCTCAATGCATTTGACACCCAGGGCAAATGAAAAACCATCCGCCTTGGCATAGATTTCCAACACGAATGGTCACAGTAAAAAGCTTGTGGATCTTCCTTCGTCGGTCTTAGCCTAACAGGTTCAATGGGTTTAATCTCAACCAAGTTAATGGTACCCCAGATCTCAAATATGAAATTATTACTCTCTCATCATACACAGCCGTTCTGATTTACGCAAGCATTTTCTCAAATAAAAAACCAAGCTAGCATAACTAGCTTGGTTAAAAATCAGATGAATCTTACTTGTTAGCCTTGGCAACAGCAGCCATTGCTACGGATGAAACGTAGTTAACTGGTTGACCGAAGTTAGGTTGGAAGAAGAAGTCAGTCATTGACAATTGGTCAATGGTCATCTTGTTTTCGATAGCAAGTGAAACCACGTTAGCGGCTTGTGAGATGTCATGCTTTGACAAGAAAGCACCACCAACAATCCGACGAGTTCCCTTTTCCCAAGTAAGTGAAGCTTGGACAGAAGTCGTTGACAACATAAAGTCAGGACGGTAGTCTTCTGAAATCGTCACTGATTCCGCTTCAACACCCTTACGGGCAGCTGATTGTTCTGTCAAACCAGTAGCGGCATATGCCAATTCGTACAATTCAACGGCTGAAGTAGCTTGAGTCCCTTGATAACCCAAAGTTGGTTCAACGATGTTCTTACCAACCAAGATTCCTTGGCGAACAGCATTGGTTGCAAGTGGGATGTAGTCATCCTTTTCTGTTGGGTTATAGTGAACAGTTGCTGAATCACCAGCAGCATAAACGTCCTTGACAGAAGTTTCCATGAACTTGTTGACCTTGATGGCACCGTTTGGCAACATGTCAACTTGGTCCTTGAACAAGGCCGTGTTAGGCAAGAAACCAATTCCCAAGATGGCGATATCGGCTTCGTAAGTACCCTTGTCAGTTGTAACCTTAATACCATCAGCAGTATCTTCAAAGCCAGATACCATTTGACCCAAGGCCAACTTAACACCATGGTTTTCATATTCCTTTTGGAATACTGATGAGAATTCAGGGGCAGTATTGTTAGCCAAGACGCGGTCCAAACCGTCAATCAAAGTAACTTCCTTGTCGTTAACTGACAATTGTTCTGCCAATTCGGCACCAATGTAACCAGCACCAATAACAATAATCCGCTTAGCAGATTCAGTCACTTCCTTCAATGAGTTGGCGTTGTCCCAAGTCTTTGAATCAAAAACCTTGTCAGAATCGATACCAGGAATACGAGGCTTGATGGCCCGTGATCCAGTCGTGATCACAATCTTGTCAAAGGTTTCTTCTGATTCTGAACCTGAAACCAAGTCCTTAATCTTCAAAGTCTTACCTGCTAAATCAGCGTTTTCAACCAAGGTCTGCATATGCATGTCGATTCCTTGCTTGGCCATTGATTCAGGGCTTTCATAAAACATCTTGTCAGTTGATGAGACGTTGTCACCAATCCAAAGAGCAATTCCACATGACAAGAAAGAAACCGTCTGGTTCTTTTCGTACACGTGCACTTCAGCGTCCGGATGGTCAGCCTTAATTTGCTTAGCGGCAAAAACGCCAGCGTGTGTTGAACCAATCACTGCAACTTTCATAAATTCAGCCTCCTAATATAGCTATGTGAATTTTGTAATTAAATCATAACATTTCTGCTCCAATTTGTCAAAAGTTACACAAAGTGAAACAAAGGACTGCCTTTTTATAAAATACAAAAAGCACACTCACAAGGAGTGTGCTTTTTTAAGGTTAATGCTTATTTAACAGCATCCTTCAAAGCCTTACCAGGCTTGAATGCAGGAACCTTTGATGCAGGAATTTGGATTTCTTCCTTAGTTTGTGGGTTACGTCCCTTACGGGCTGCACGTTCACGAACTTCGAAGTTACCAAAGCCAATCAATTGAACCTTTTCGCCCTTCTTCAAGGCGTCTTCGATTGATGACAAAACTGCGGCAACAGCCTTGTCAGCATCCTTCTTAGTTAAACCAGTCTTCATTGCAACTGAGTCGATCAATTCTTGCTTGTTTGCCATTCCTTTTCTCCTCACAAAAAATTAAATTAGAATCACCATCAACGTGACAATCGTTGGTGGGCTGGGAACGCTACCGTAGCAACTTCCATAAGGATAGAATAGCACAAGTAAATTAAAATGTGTAGGGAAATTAGGCAAATTTCTCTAAGAATTTGCGATTTCCAGACATTTTACAGTAATTTATGCCATTTTCTCGTCATTTTAGGCCAATATTACTTACGCTGACGGATAATTAGCTTAATTGGTGTTCCAGAAAAGTCAAAGGCCGACCGGATTTGATTTTCCAAGAAACGTTGGTAAGAGAAGTGCATAAGTTCCACATCGTTAACGAAAATCACAATCGTTGGTGGTTCCGTTGCCACCTGGGTCGCATAATAAACCCGGAGTCGCCGACCATTATCAGTTGGCGCCGGATTAGTTGCCAAGGCATCCATCAAAACATCGTTCAAAGTTGATGATGATACCCGCTTTTGATAGTTATCATTCACAGACAAAATCAAGTCAGGCAGACGGTCTAAGCGCTGCTTAGTCTTAGCTGAAACAAAGACGACCGGTGCATAGTCTAAGAACTTAAATTCCTGGCGAATTAAGTTCTCAAAGTCAGTCATCGTGTGGGTGTCTTTTTCAATGGCATCCCACTTATTAACAACGATTACTAAAGCATTACCAGCTTCATGAGCATAGCCCGCGACGTGCTTGTCTTGCTCACGGATCCCAGTTTCAGCATCTAAGACCATCAGGGTTACCTGTGAGTCGTCAATCGCCTTCATCGCCCGCATAACAGAATACTTTTCCGTATTTTCGTAGACCTTACCACGCTTACGAATTCCGGCGGTGTCAACCATCACGAATTCGTCCCCTTCAGGGGTCATAAAACGAGTATCAATGGCATCACGGGTCGTTCCTTCGATATTAGAAACAATCATCCGGTCTTCGCCTAAGATGGCATTAACGATTGAAGACTTACCAACGTTTGGCCGACCAATAATTGAAAAACGGACAGCGTCATCTTCTTGCACAGCCGCTTCATCAGGGAAGTGCTTGACAATTTCATCTAAAACGTCCCCAAGGCCGATTCCGTGTGACCCAGACACTGGGTAAGGGTCGCCCATTCCAAGCGAGTAAAAGTCATAGATATCTGCCCGCATTTCAGGGTTATCGACCTTATTAACGGCCAAAACAACCGGCTTATCGGTACCATAGAGCAGGTTTGCCACCGCCTGGTCATCGGCAGTCAACCCTTCCCGTCCTGACACAACCATTAAGATGACATCCGCTTCATCAATGGCTAATTCGACCTGACCCTTAATTTCAGTCAAAAACGGCGCATTACCGATTTCAAGTCCACCAGTATCAATGACCCGAAAGTCATAGTTCAACCAGTCAGCCTTAGCATAAAGGCGGTCACGGGTAACACCTGGCATGTCTTCAACAATTGCCATTCGTTCCCCAACAATTCGATTAAAGAGCGTTGACTTTCCCACATTTGGGCGGCCAACAACGGCTACGATTGGTGCTGCCATCTTACTCTCCTTTCCCAATAAAAAAAGACTGGAAAACCAGCCTTTATAATTTAATCTTACAACTTGTCGCCGAAGATGTCGCCCAAAGTAGCGCCACCTTCATCTTCTTGTTGGAAGGCTGCTACATCAGCACGTGATGCACCGTGGTTATCTTCACGGTCTTCGCGTTGGTTAGCAGGCTTTTCTTCCAAAGCTTTCATTGACAATGAGATTCGTTCTTCAGCAGGCTTAACGTCCAAAACTTGAACCTTAACCTTGTCACCAGAAGTCAAAACATCTGATGGGTTTTCAACACGTTCGTGTGAAATTTGAGAAACGTGAACCAAACCTTCAATACCAGGGAAGATTTCAACAAAGGCACCAAAGTCCTTAACACGCTTAACAGTTCCTTCAAGAACAGTACCAGCAGGAGCCTTTTCGGCTACTTCATCCCAAGGACCTGGCTGGGTTGCCTTGATTGAAAGTGAGATACGACCGCGGTCAGTATCCAAAGCCAAAATCTTAACGTTAACCTTTTCACCCTTTGACAAAACGTCGGCTGGGTTCTTAACACGGTCGTGTGAGATTTCAGAAACGTGGACCAAACCGTCAACGCCACCCAAATCAACAAAGGCACCGAAGTCAGTCAAACGAGCAACAGTTCCTTCAACAACTTCACCAACAGTCAAGCGGCTGAATGCTTCAGCCAACTTTTCAGCGCGTTCTTGAGCGGCAACAGCCTTACGTGACAAGATCAAACGAGCCTTAGCTGGGTCGATTTCGATAACTTCGGCCTTGATGTCTTGACCCTTGAATTGGTTCAAGTCAGAAACAAAGCGTTCTGCAACCATTGAAGCTGGTACGAAACCGCGGATGCCGTTAACATCAACAATCAAACCACCACGAACGGCGTTGATAACCTTAGCATCAACAACGTCACCTTCGTTAAATGACAATGATTCCCATGCCTTGCGGGCTTCCAAGCGCTTCTTTGACAACAAGTAGGCAACGCCTTCCTTGTCGCTTGTTACGTTCGAAACAACAACAGTTTCAAGGGTGTCGCCAACCTTCAAATCGTCGGCCAAATTGACGCTGCGGTCATCAGAGTACTCACGCGCTGGCACAACTCCTTCTTCACCGGTGTGAAGACCGATAACTGCTTGGTTATCGTTATCAATAGCTAGCACTTCGCCAGTTACGACATCCCCCACCTTAATTTGATCAGCACTTTCCAGAGCTGCTAGTAATTCGCTGTTAGTATCACTCATGACGTCAAACGTCCTCCTACAATTTACACTTATAAAGATATTTTATCAGAGAAAGCCGATTTTTCCTAGTCTTACCGGCAAAAAAATCTAGAAAGTATCTGATTTTTCGACCAAATAAAAATCAAACCAACCAGTCTGAATACCTATTACTATATTCTAACAGAATTAGACCAAAATAAAAAACCACCTTATGATATGAACCCCAAAATTAGGACATGTCATTGAGCGGCCTTGAGGACTGATGCCCGATATTCAATCGGCGTCAGTCCTTTTAATTTGCTCTTAATTCGTTTTGTATTGTAATAGTGAATATATTCTTTGATGGCTTGATTGAGTTC
>NZ_JCAOER010000007.1:0-77182 GCF_059579415.1 Fructobacillus sp. ChS1-6f1-1-27
TAAGAAAATTCGGAAATATAATTCTTATCCGGGACCAAATGGTCAAACTGTTAAGAATCGCATTCGTCGTCGCTTCACCGCTGACCGCCGTTTTCAAAAGTTAGTCAGTGATGTGACGGAGTTTAAGGTGGGCGAAACAGGACAAAAAATTTACTTAGAGCCTATTATGGACCTGTATAATCGTGAGATTGTTTCTTATTCAATCGCTACGCGTCCGAACCTAGACTTTGCCTTAAAGGCGGTACAAGATTTATTACCTAAAATGCCTCACAGGCATTATCAAACGGTGTTACATACTGACCAAGGTTGGCAATACCGTCACCGTGCTTGGCAACGGTTATTAAAGAAAAACGGCATTAAACCAAGCATGTCACGGAAAGCAACTGCCTTGGATAATGCCGTCATTGAAAGTTTCTTCAATAAATTAAAAACTGAAATTGGTCCATTGAAACAATATCCAACAAGGACAAAATTGGTCAAGAAGATTAAGTGGTTTATTCAGTACTACAACGAAACACGCATCCAAACAAAACTAAGCGGCCGGTCACCGATTGAATATCGGCAACCAGCCGCTTAGCGAACTAGTAAATATTTACTTTAGTTTTTGGGGTATACGTCATTAAAAGCTAGGGCCTTTTTTGATTAATCTTTATTTTTCGCAACTATATAATCTAGCAATTGAAACATCACGGCTTGATTTTCCATTGGAACACCATGGCCCAAAATCTGTTGACCATCCTGGTGTAAGGCGTTGTTAGGGTCATCAGCATATGACCCGTCATTTGCGACCATTTCTCGGACATTGTCTGCTAATGGTTCAAAATGAAACTGTAGGCCAACCACGTTTTCAAAGACAAAGCCTTGGTTTTTCACTAGGTCAGAACTAAATAATAAGTCAGCCTGGTCTGGAACCTGAAACATTTGCTCATGCCAGTGCAGACCAATTAATTGGTTTGGCAAACCAGGGATTCGGTCGCTTTGCTTCATGACTGGTGCCCAGCCGACCTCTTTATAAGGTGAATCCATCACTTGGTAGCCTAGTGTTTTGGCAATTTGTTGAGCCCCATAACAAGCACCATAGATTGGTTTATGCTGGTTTAGCAATGCTTGAATTAATACTCGTTCTTGTTTAATCCAGTCTAAGTCATCATTAGGACTCATTGGCCCACCCAAAATAACTAATAAATCAGTTTCTTCAGGTGTGGGTAAGACGCCGTCAAATTGGGCCGGGTGATAGGTAGTCATTTCGTGACCATGCGTTTCAGACCATTTAGCAATGCTGCCAGGTCCCTCGTTGGGTGTATGTTGCAAAACATTAATGCGCATTAAAAAAGCCTCCTTTTTCAACGGCAATTTGATATGGGTTTCGCCTGCATCTGCCCTTAATACAATTATTATAGCATGCACACTGAAAAACCGTGTTATAATAAGGGCAAATGAAAGGAGCTGTAGCATCAACTACAGCTCCCCTAGCAAACCCATTAAACGGTGGCTAGCCTTATAGATTATAAAATAACCATCAGCTGGTCAAAGCTTTGAGATGGTTATTTTTTATTGCAAATCTTATCGATTAGCTCAACCACAATCCTGATTAACGCTAGGATGAACATCCCAAACGCAATCAGTAATGCGATGATGTCCGAAATGGTCACCAAGGCTTCTCCTTTCCTAAAGTGGTTGCGTTTATAGTTTTGACACCATAAGTACCACCTCCTTTTCAGGATAGCCACCATCTTTACTTGTTTGCTACTGAGATTATAACATGTTGAACTGCTCTAAAATACTGCTGTTGAGGCGTTTTTAGACATTTCTATCATGCAATATCTCTTAGACCGATTTATTTTAAAAAAAGACTTTTGTTTGGAACAGAGGTAACTAATTTTCTTGCTATACTTTTTTTAGGGTGACGGAGGGCGTTCCGTTATAGTTAGTACTAAACTCACATTATCCGTATTGGTCCATATTGATGGAACCTCCTTAAATTTTTTAGTCCTTAGCACTACGAATTGTAATTATGAATAGTACGAAAAATAGCTTAGTCTGGGGTTCGACTCCCCAGTAACAAATCTCACCTAAACCAAAAATTCCCATTCTTTGGTACTAGCTTCACCCGATTCTCTTTCTAAATAAGGCGCTGACAAATGCTAATCAACACATTTGCCAGCGCCTTATTATTATTAAAAATAGTTATTTATAGCCACTCACATTTTTAACAATAGTGATTCATGAATTTCTTGGCTATCTTGTTTAGCAACTCGAATGAATAAGATGTCACCGGCTCGAAGAACTAAGTCTGCTGATGGCATAAGCGTTTCGTCTCCTCGTTGGACCTTGATAATAATTGCTTTAGCAGGCCAGTCAATGTCTCGAATTTCTTGGTGTTCAATGGAACTGACAGCAAGAACAGGTATTTCAAGGTCAATCATTTCTGACGCATTGTTGGTGACTTTATTTGTCAAGAGTCGGTTTAATAAGGACTCGTAAATTGGTGCCCCATTGAAGAAATCAACGACGGCATAAGCAATTAAACTGACAAAGGCCAAGGGCCAGACGTGCGTGACTGATCCGACCATTTCAACGATTAAAATGATGGCAGTAAATGGTGCTTTTCCAATCGCAGCAAAATAAGCCGCCATCCCAATCACAACAAAGTCAATTAGGTACTTAGCAGCCATGAGGTGCAAAATCACGAAAACTTGCCCAATAATTGCCCCATTTAAGGCTCCTAGGGTTAGGATTGGTAGGAAAATACCACCAGGAAGTCCTGACCCGTAGCTCATCATTGAAAAGATGAAGCGAGCAACCACCATTGCTAATAAAATTTGCAAGCCGGGCACATGGTGTCCGAGTGCTAAGACAATGTTGTTTCCGCCCCCAAGCCCCTTTGGCCAAATCAGACCTACTGGAATAATGAGTAATAGTGCGATGACCCCATTCCAGTGCTTTGGCAAATGAAACAGGCTGTAAAACTTAGAACTGGCTAACAACGTTTTTTGGTAAAATAAGCCAAGGAGACCAAGTAACAAGCCTAAAATGATGAGCAGTCCATATAAGTGGATTGGTACTAATGGTAGTTGGCCAACTGACAAAACCGGTGTTTGACCAAAAACGACGGTGGAAACGGAATCGGCCACTATCGCTGCGGATAGAGCCCCAACCCAAACAAAGGGCGAAAAGCTGTGGTAAATTTCTTCCAAAACAAACATTACACCGGCTAAGGGTGCGTTAAAGGCAGCAGATAGTCCGGCTGCTGCTCCCGCAGCAATTAGGCTCCGCTTGTTGCTTTCATCAAGGCCGAGCTGTTCAGCAACCCCCTGTCCGACTGCCGAACCGAGCTGGATCGATGGACCCTCGCGGCCAAGCATTAAACCACTACCGATGGCTAAGACACCAGCCACTAGTTTCCGCCACAAGATTGAAACCCAGTTTAATTGCAGTTGACCCATTAACTGCCCCTCTACTTGAGGAATACCAGACCCAGCAATTTGTGGGTCTTGTTTGAGTAAGGCAGCGGCAATAACGGCAATCACCAGATTAATCGCAATGATTAATAATAAGACTACCCAATGGCCGTTTACAACATATGTATACATACTTCGCCACCAGTCGAGAGACTTTTCAATCCCAAACCGGAAGAGTGAAACAACTGTCCCCACTAGGATTCCAACGATAATACCGGTAAGAATCGTGGTCACCCGGGTGGTGTTAACTTGTAAATGACTTTTTTGCATAAATTCAGTTTACACCTTTCAAAGCCTTTAAAAAAGATAAATTAAAACGAAAAAAGGCAAACCTTTTAAGGGTTTGCCTTTTTGAAATTCGATTATCAAATTCCTAGAAGAACAGCTTAATCAAAATAACCGCTAAGATAACTTGAACAGTACCAACCAAGAAGCCAAAGCTCAAGAATTTGACACCACTCTTCTTGATAACGGTCCATTTCAAGTTCAAACCGATTGCAGCCAAGTTGACTACTCCGAAGAAGGTACTCAAAGTGTGGCTAACTGAGTGAACTGCATTTGGCAGAGCAGAGATTGAGTTAATGACCAAGAGGATGGCAAAGACGATAATATACCAAGGCAAGATAGTCACCTTACCAGCCTTAACTTCTTCTCCATTACCTTCCTTAGCAGCCTTGCGGCGAGCCATAGTGGCAAAGCCAATTACGACAAAGGCCAACATCATGACACGTAAAAGCTTAAACAAGGTAGCAAAGGTCACAACGTTACTGTTAATCAAAGCAGCAGTTCCGACCACTTGCCCAACTGATTGAACAGTTCCACCAACTAAAGCACCACGAAGCAAGTCGTTTGAGCCAAAGAAGTAGTGTGATAAGCTAGGCAAAGTTAGCAAGAGCAACATTCCAGTCAAAGAAACAGTGGCAACCGCTGTTCGACGGTCATCATCTTTTGCTTGGATAGCTGGGGCAACGGCGGCAATCGCACTGGACCCACAGACAGCATTTCCAGCCCCCATCAACATGGTACTGGAGTCACCAACTTTAAAGACGTACTTACCAAGGACGAATACGATTCCGATAATCAAAATCATATTTAAGATAATAAAGCCAATTCCGTTAAACCCTAGCTTCGACAAGGTCTTAAAGGTCAATGTTGATCCAAGCAAGGCAATTCCGATTTCAATCGGGTACTTTTCAGACCACTTGACCCCAGCAGCATAGCGTTCGTTACTAAAGATTGTATTTCCCAACAAAATTCCGATTAGCATCGCAATACTTTCCGCTCCAAGCTGTGGTAAGAACTTGGCCAAAAAGTCAGCTAGTAATGAAATCAAAATTGTTAAAACAATCCCAATGACGTGCTTCTTTTGAATTTTCATATGCAACTCCGTTCGTGTGTTTTACATTGAGCAATTATAGACGGTTTTCTCGATAAATCAAGAAAATTTTAGATTTATTTGAATTTTTTGTATAAATAGTGGAAAATATAAGTCATAACAAAGCATCACTTTTTGTATCTTTATAGGAGCTTCGATAATGTACCAATACTTAATTTTTGACCTAGATGATACCCTTTTAGACTTTAAGGGTGGTGAGATTGCAGACGTCAAATACCTTTTTAATAAGCACTTCGGCTTAACCGATCAAAAATTAGACCAGGCTCTAGCTGCTTACCAAGAAACCAACTCAGGCCTTTGGAAGGCCTATGAGCTTGACCAAATTAACCGCGAAGAGATTTTTGCGACACGGTTTCCTAAGACGTTAGCTAAGTTGGAATTAACTGGGGATGCGATGGCTTTAGAGCATGAGTACGCTACCCTGCGAGATGAAAACTACCGGGTCCTCCCCTACGCACCTGAATTAATGAAGTCACTAAATGGCCAATATACCATTTTGGCTGGAACCAACGGTCAAGACCAAACTCAGCGTCGGCGCTTGAAAGAAACCGGCCTTGAAAAATATTTTGACCAAATCTATACTTCCGAGATGCTTGGTGCTTCAAAACCTGACCAAGCATTCTATGACCGAATCTTTCATGATAATCCTGCAATGAATAAGGAAAACACGGTGATGATCGGCGACGGCCTCACCTCAGATATTCTAGGTGGTCACAACTATGGGTTAGACACCATTTGGGTGAACTTGAAGAATAAGGATTTATCGGGGGATGTTGCCCCAACGGCGGAGGTTAATGAATTAGTTGACTTGCCTAGCAAATTAAAGTAACGAAAAAAGCACACCCTTTGACGTATACCCCGAAAGTACTTTAACTTTCGGGGTATACGTCACTCCTCGGTGTGCTTTTTCTATTTTTCAATTGTATTAATCATTTTGTGAAGTGTTCCTGATTTTTTTAAGGCTAAGAGCACGATTACACCGAGCCCAGCCCCAACAATCGCAGCTGGCAGGTAATATGGAATAAAGTAATACCAGTGGTGCACGTCCAAACCATACAAGTACTTCATGACCGGGTAAGAACTTAAAGCACCGATGACCCCAGTACCAAAAACTTCACCGAGAAAAACCAGGGTAAGGCTCTTGGTCCATTTATATAAATAGCCAGCAATAATTGGTCCAAACACAGCCCCTAAGAGGGCTTGGGCAGTCCGGCCGGCAAGTAACACCCGCATTGACCCAGTTAACAAGGCTGCTACAAAGCCATACCACGGTCCAACTAAGACAGCCGCTAACACGTCGACAAAGTGTTGAAACGGCGCCATGGCTGGAAAAACTACAAAAGTATTTAAGATATAAGCCAGGACAGCTAAGAGAGCAGTGGTAACAATTCTTTTCGTTTTCATTCAAACATTCTCCTTCAAAATCATGAGAAACGACGGTTTTAACAGCGACGCTTCTCAACTAAGTTAGGGCACGGTGGCCACTTTCATCGAGTAGTCGGTCGAAACTTGCTGGTTTCCTCTCACGCCGGAACACGGCTTCCCATCGCTGTTATTCAAAAACAAGGCGCTCCCCTTGTCCCGCACGGATTGGTCCGTGAACCGTTGTTATCTCCTCCTTTGAATTTAAATAGTTAGACCTTGCGTCATTTGCACTAATTTTTATCTGCTAGCAAATAAAAAAGACACTTTGACTGTACGTCAAAGCGTCCATTAAAAAGAATTAAACATAATTCCTACGACGGCATGATCCGTATCAGGTCAACGGGTCGAAGGGTTACCTTCCTCTCAGCCCGTCACCCGGACTCCCCAAGAAAGAATTATAGCGGATAATTCCAGCAAAAGGCAAGTTACTTAAAATTTTAATCATCAACCTTGACCTTCACGGTTGGAAAGTCGTGGCTAAAGCTTGCCGTCCAGGTCCCTTTCGTTAGGTGTGGTGGCAACAAGAAAGTTCCCGAAGAAACTCGTTGGCCAGCTTTTAAAGTCTTGCCTTGACTGGCTAGCTTTTTGTTCAGCCATTCGAGTGCGTATAAGGGGTTTCCCAGAACTTCTGCCGCTGTCCCCTCACCCGCTAACTCATCATTGTGGTAGAGCCGTGCCTTTACCTTGGCAAATTCATCAAAGGGTAAATCAGAACTATCTCGTTCTTTGCCGTATAAGACAAAACCACCAACTGCACTATCGGACATCACCAGGTACTTATTTAGACTTGGAAACCATTCTGAAAACCGTGAATCAGGGACTTCAATTCCGGCTGCCACGGTGGTTTTAGCCTGTAGTTCAGCCAAAGATTCCTCTCCCGTCAAATCTTCTTTGGCTTTAAAAACTAGCTCTACTTCTGCTAAAGGATCCATTAAGTCGCTTTTTAACGATAATTCTGTTGGGCTTTCTACAAAATGGCTTTGAACTTGAGCACCGTATAAAGGCTCAACGGAATCAAACATCTTTTGAGTTTGTTCACTAGTCAAAGAGACCTTGTACCCGCCCAAGGGCTGACCCTTCAAATGGGTTAACTGGTCTTGGACTTGGTAGGCAGTCTGTTCGTCATCCACCACATCGGCCCAATCACTAATCGTTAGTGCTTCTTTATTCTGGTATGCCTGAAAAAGGGCGTTAGCCAGTTCTACCGGCGTTTTCTTGGTTGCTACTTGGCTCACTTCTTCCATCATTGTCATATTGGCCTCCTGTTGGTCTGTTAAACGAATGTAACGAGCAAAAAATCAACAACCTCCTTTCAGTTTAATCCAGATAAAGAAAAGCACCCTTAATTTCAACTATAAAAGCTAAAACTAAGGGTGCTTCTGCACGGTACCACCTTATTTTGTTAGAGCAAGGCTCTAACCTCAACCCGCACGGCCCCAAAGGCGATACAGTGGCATGGTAACGGTTGCTGCCGAGTGAGCCTACTATTTTCAGTCACTAGCTAAAGAAGGATGGCTTCTTGCTGTTCATCCGTTGTCGCACTGCCCCAACGGTCCCTTAAATCCCAAGCAAAAGCGTTTTCTTATCGTTGCTGTTCTTATCTGTTACCTTGTATTCT
Organism: Fructobacillus sp. ChS1-6f1-1-27; assembly: GCF_059579415.1. Taxonomy (NCBI): domain Bacteria; kingdom Bacillati; phylum Bacillota; class Bacilli; order Lactobacillales; family Lactobacillaceae; genus Fructobacillus; species Fructobacillus sp. ChS1-6f1-1-27. The sequence continues at coordinate 7,901 of NZ_JCAOER010000007.1, forward strand.
ATTCTTAAATTAGAATTTTTCAACCTATTTCTAATAATATTTTCATTTTAAACAAAAAGAGCGCCAACTAGCACTCTTTCATTCTCAATATTAAATTCGAATTGCAGATTTAATTGCCTTCCGGTCAGCCATTGCCTGATAAGCATCGTTAATATCATCCAAGGCAAATTCGTCGGTAAAGACCTTACCAGGATTAATTTCACCGTTCAAAACAGCTTGCAACAAGAAGCCCTTATCGTAAGTTGTCACTGATGCAGGGCCGCCGGCAACCGTGATATTACCATAGAAAGTTTGGGCTTGGTTGACACCATTACCGTGTGGCAAACCAACTCGGCCAATGGCGGCACCAGGACGGGCAACGCCAACAGCGGTCGCCATTGTTTGTTCAGAACCAACACATTCCAAAATCGCGTCAGCACCAACACCATTGGTCAATTCACGGACCTTTTTGATTCCTTCGTCACCGCGTTCGGCAACAACATCCGTCGCACCAAATTCAATGGCTAACTTCTGACGGTCTTCGTGACGGCTCATAATGATGATTTTCTTAGCACCGCGCATCTTGGCTGAAATGACCCCAGACAAACCAACGGCACCATCACCAATAACGACAGCAGTATCGCCCTTTTGGACATTAGCTGACTTAGCGGCGTGATAACCAGTTGGCATAACGTCGGCCAAAGCCAAAAATGAGTTCAACATCGCAGGTGTGTAATCTTCAGGCTTGCCAGGGACCTTAACCAATGACCAGTTAGCATGCTGGTAACGGATGTATTCCGCTTGTTCACCGGCACTGAAGTTGTCTTGGTGGCTTAAGCAGCCAGCTTCATAGCCAGCTAAACAAGCAGCACAGTGACCACAACCATGGATAAATGGCGCAATCACAAAGTCACCTTTTTTCAAAGTAGTGATAGCTGATCCGGCTTCTTCAACGATACCAATTGCTTCGTGACCAGTGTTCAATGAGTGTTCTTCTTTGTCATCACCACCGCTATAAGGCCAAAGGTCTGACCCACAGACACTAGCGCGGACAGTCTTTAAAATCACATCATCTGGCTGCTGAATTGTTGGCTTTTCAACCTCTTCAACTTGAACCTGGCCAGCTTTCATAAACATCGTTTGCTTCATTCAAAATCTCCTAACAAAATTAATTTTCTTTCACGACACCCCTATTAAACACCCTATAGTTCACTCTAAGTCAAGCGCCTGAAGAAATTTATTAGATTAATTGGTCAATCTGATTAGAACCGCTAGTTAAACTGTAAATCTGGCCGATTGTCTTCTCCGACTGGAGGGCCTTTCGAGCGAAATGAGCAACATCTGCCCGACTAATTGTCATTGGACCATTAGCAAAATCAACTGTTAGAGAAACTGTTTCTTGCCCCTGGTCATCAGTTAACCCAGTTGGTCGCAAGATTGTATAAGGCAGTCCAGAGGCTTGTAGGAAGCGATCGGCATAGTGTTTCATCATATAATAGGTATAAATACCAGAAGCTGCCCAAGCCTTACGATTATCAGCTCCTGCAGCTGAAACCATCAAATAATGCTTAATATTAGCCTTTTTAGCAGCATCCATCGTTTTTACGGCGCCATCTAAGTCAACTTGAGTAGTTCGTTCTGCCCCACCTTTGCCACCAGCGCCAGCGGTGAAGACGACTTGGTCAACATCGTGTTCAGTTAAAAAGCCGGCCATCTCTGCTCCACTTTGGTCCAAATCAAAGTGAACTGGCGTCACATTGGCTAAACCGTCGGCCGTATCAAATTGTTTTTCATCTCGAAAGCCAGCTAAAACCTGAAAATCATTTTCGGCCAATTCTTTTACTAACAACTGTCCAACCTTGCCGTGTGCACCAATTACTAACGTTTTTGTCATTCTTCCTCCTTCATACCTTTTAATCTAAGATTGTCAAAATATCTTCTGTTGCCATTCGGTTGGCATCAATTTTGTTCAAATCATGGTCACCGTCTCGGTAACCAAGGCCAACGCCCATAATTGGCAACCGATCTCCTGGCAAATGCAAGGCTTCCTTTAATTGGTCAGGGTACTTAACAAATTCATAAGCCGGCAAAGAGGCCAATCCTTCTTCTTCGGCAGCCAATAATAGTGATTGCATCATCGAGCCGAGGTCAATTAATGACCAGTCGGGGTAACCAGCTTCTAAAGTAAAGTAAACAACCGCTTGGGCATTATAAAGCTGAGTACTAGCCTTGCCAATCTTGGTCGTCCAATCGTCGCCTGCTTGCTCAGCAGACCCAGCAAACCATGTCATCATATTTTTTTGTGACGTTTCATCCCAGTCACCCATTGCTTGGTATGGCAAGACTGAATTACCATGAACATTTTCGTCCAAGTTTGCCTTCGCGTGACTTGCTCGAATTGTTTCTAGTGTCTTTCCAGTAGCGATTGTTAGCCGTACTGGTTGGGTATTAACCCATGAGGGGGCCTTTTGGGCAGCTGCCACAATTTTGGTCAACAAATCTACCGGTACCTGCTTGTCTTGGTACCAACGAACTGACTTCCGTTGTTCTAATGCGGTTTGAACGTCCATAAAATCCTCCGATTTTTAAGAAATACAAAATGCTGACTACCTCTATTATCCAGGCCTAATAACTAAAATTCAACCGCTAAAATATTTTGGTCTAGTTTATTTTTAACGAAAAAAGCACAGGGACAACTGTTCCTGCGCTTTCATTAAATTATTGTTTTTGTATAAGATGACAAATCAGCCGAAAAGTCATAGGCGATTGGTTGTCCATTTGGAATTTCAACTTGTGTGACTTCTTCTGGCGTTAGTCCCTCGATTAATTTCGTTAGGGCCCGAACTGAAGTACCGTGTGCAACAATCAAAATATTTTGTTCAGCAAATAACCGGGGTTTAATTTCTTTCTCAAATAATGGCCGAACTCGAATTTCAGTGCTTTGGATGTTTTCACTACGAGGTAGCAATCCTAGTGGAATATCATGGTAACGGTGGTCAAAGGCTGGATAAGTCTGACCGTCAATGACTACGGCTGGACGGTACTCGCCCAGCTTAGGTGGCAAAATATCATATGACCGACGCCAGGTTTGAACGGTCTCCTTGCCGTATTCAGCTCGCATGTCATCCTTGTTTTCACCCTGTAAAATCCCGTAATGGCGCTCATTTAACCGCCAAGTCTTTGTTAAAGGGAGATAAGACTGGCCTAATTGGTCTAAGAGCCGGTTAACAGTCATAATGGTTCGACTTAAAACAGAACTATAGGCTTGGTCAAAGATAAGCCCTTGATCTTTTAATGCCTGACCAGCAGCCTTAGCCTGATCTTTTCCGGTTTCAGACAAGTAAGTATCAATCCAACCATTAAAACGGTTAGCTTGGTTCCATTCACTTTGCCCGTGTCGTAGTAAAACAAGTTTTGCCATGATATCCGCTCCTTGTTCCCTATTTTACACCGGTTCTAGCTTGCCATGCAATCAAAGTTAGGCAAAATAAAAGCCGCCTTATTTAGACGACTTTTTAAATAAGTTCACTTATTAATTTCTACCACTCAACCCCATTTTCTTGGAAGAACTCTGGTAGAGTCTTCAATTCTTGGCCATCGTATGAGTCCAAGAACTCACGGACTGAGCCTGGGTGTTGCAAGTCGAAGTTACTGTTATAAGTTGGGTTCAAGGTTTCTTCAACACCTGAATTAGTTGTCTTCAACTGCAACTCTTCAACTGGCAATGACCGAGCATCAGAAATCTTAGCATCAATCAAGAATGGCCGACCAGCCTTGGTAACTTTCACTGCCTGATCAAAGGCTGCTGGTAATTCGCTTGTCTTTGTAACGGTAACAGATTCGACCCCCATTCCTTTTGCAATCATCGCAAAGTCTTGGTCTGCCAAATCAATACCAGAATGGTGCATCTTAACGTCATCTTGCTCACTTTTAATAAAGTTCAACGTTTTGTTGGAAGTGACCACGTTAATGATTGGTAAGTCGTACTTCTTTTCTGTCAGCAAGTCCTGCATGATCATTGAAAAGGCACCATCACCAGCAATATTCCAAACTTGGCGTCCAGGGTAAGACAGCTGCCCTGACAATGCGGCTGGCAAGCCAGAACCCATTGAAGCAAAGATTGCAGAAATCACAAACTTATTCTTTGGCGTCACCTGCAAGTGCCGGAATGAGTTAATAATGTTATCGCCGATGTCAATGGCAAAGACGGCATCCGAGTCAGCCACCCGGTTAATTTGTTTGTAAATTGGTTCGGCCTTCAGCGGTTCGCTAGTATCATCTTGGAGCTGCTTTTGGTAGTCAAACCAGTTCTTTTTATCAGCGACTGCCGCCTTAAAGAATGGTGTTTCGGCCACCGGTTCACTCATAGCAACTGCTTTTTTAACAAAGCTTGTCGCATCAGACCAAATACCAAGGTCCAAGTCATGGTGCCGGCCTAATTCAGCCCGGTCGTTATCGACCTGGACAAACTTGAAATCATGGGTGGTATAAACCAAGTTTGCAAATGGGAAGTCCGCCCCAATAGCAATCAAAAGGTCAGCGCTAGCAATGATTTCATCGGCTGCTTTGGAAGCGGCACGGTTGGCCATTCCCAGGTTACCTTCATAGCTTTCATCAACATGTCCCTTGGCTAATCCAGTCATCACCAATGGAATTTGTAATTGCTTTGATAGTTTGACTAAGTCATCACCGCCAGCTTGGATTCCACGTCCGACATGGATAACGGGTCGCTTAGCAGCTTTGACCATTTGCAAGAATTCTTTCACTTCAGCATCAGTAGCTTCTGGTTGTGGTTCAGACTTATCATCGGTCGTGCTGTGTGAACCATAATCTTTATCTGGAATTTCTGCATAGCCTAAGTCATTTGGAATGATAACGGTTGCAACACCATGGTTCTTATAGGCTTCACGGATTGCTTGGTCAACAACGTGTGGCAAACTTTCAGGGGTCATGACCGTCCGACAATAAACGGACACATCTTCAAAGATAGGATCTTCGTTAAATTCCTGGAAGAAATGATAGTTCATGACCGTTCGTGGTGTTTGCCCAACCAGTGCTAGAACAGGGACGTGGTCTTCCTTGGCATCGTAAAGACCTGTCAGTAAGTTAGTTGCGCCGGGTCCGGCAGAACCAAAGGCAACACCAATTTTACCAGTTAACTTAGCGTCAGCTGCAGCAGCCAAGGCGCCGACTTGCTCGTGGCGAACTTGGATATATTTCAACTGATCCTGGTCGGCCAACGCCGCCATCGTTGAATTGAAAGAGCCACCTGGATAACCAAACAAGTGGTCAACGCCCCAATTTCCAAGGACTCGCAACATCGCGGTGCTTGCTGGAATGACATTTTCTGACATAAGACATCTCCTATTCATCTTTATTTAGACTTATTATAATTCTTTTTTACATATATGTAAAAATATTATCGCTAAGATGTCAAAAGATGTCGATTTCTTGTCATGAACAGCACGGTTGGTCAACTTATTAGACAAATTAGTCGGCAATTGCCACTTTAACCGGTAGCCTTTGAATTAATTTATTACGCAATTCTTCTAAGTTCGGTACCTGCTTCATCTCAACTGTTTTAATTTGCCGGGAGACGGTGGCCCGACCAACCAGTCCCCACTCAAAGAAGAAGTTAATTCGCTGACTGTAGTGCTGTTCAACAATTCGCAGCTCATAAACGGTATTCTTCTCTTTTTTAAATAGAGGAATAACTAAGTCTTCTAGCTCTTGAATCAGGTTTTTGCCTTGCTTATCAGAATGGTCAGCATGGCTTTGGCTAACAAAGCGGATATTTGCCCATTCATAAGGGTCATAATCCAAGTAAAAGCCATCTTCAAAGAAGCCTGTGACATGGCCAGCTTGGGTTGCATCAACTTGCCCATCTAAGTTTTGTTCGTTTTTTTGCACCAGAATTTTTTGACCGGCCTTTGCTGCGGCGTGAACTGTTTGAAAGATTGTTTCATAGTCTAATTGCGGCTGCCAACCAGCTTCATCAAGAGCTAAAAGTTCTTGTTTCTGCCGGTTTAGCTGAGCCGTATGGTCCGATAAAAAGAAACCGTTCCACTTGACTTTACCGCGGTCACGGTAATCCTGTTCAAAGTATGTTTTAGCAACTCTAGCCAGCTCATCACCAGTTAAAAAATCATTCATAACTATTTCCTCCATTATGGCCACCTACCAGGTTAGCCCGACTAATCGCCGTCCCACCTTGTTCCAACGAAATCGACCGGACTAAGCTAGCTGAGCCAAACCTTTGTCGGATTTGATCAACAACCGCATCAATCGGGTCCTCTTGCTCCTTTTGAACTGGCTCTGGTTCAAACAAGGAAATCTCTTGAGCAAGTTCTGTGTGTAAATCGCCAAAGGTCACTCCAATGTAACGGACCGGCTGACCGGACCAGTACTTATTAAATAAATTAGTTAAAACTTTCATCAGCGTCTTTGTTTGGTTGGTTGGGTCAATTCGAATGCTTTGGTGTAAACCAGTTTCTGGCCGGTGCCGGGTGTTAAAATGAATCCCTTGGTTCGCATAGCCCAAGTAGAGACTTGCTACCGCCGCCTGTTTACCATGAGCCCGCAGTCGGCTAGCAACCTGGTCCGCCATTTCTTGGATAACGACCTGAATAGCCTCTTTTTTGTGGTAGTTTTCGGGTAAGACTTGCGAATTTCCGTAAGACTTATTTTTAACTCGGAGCTTCTCACTTAAGTCTGACCGGTCAATTCCCCAAGCTAGGCCATACAGCTGTTCGCCAACCAAACCAAGCTTCTCCCTTAACAGGTAAGGATTGTAATGAGCCAAGTCCCCCATTGTGGCAATTCCCCACCGTTCCAGTTTATTAGCTGTTTTTTGCCCAATACTCCAGACGTGGCTAAAATTATCGATTGGCCAAAGCTTCTCTGGCAAATCACCATAGTGCCAATCTGCCAATAAATGTGGTGCTTTTTTAGCATCTAAGTCCAGTGCTAATTTAGCCATTGCTGGACTTTCACCAATACCGACTGCTAAATAAATTCCAGTTTCATTAAGGACCTGCCGTTGAATTTTTTTGGCAACTTCAACCGGCGTCTTACCGAACAAATGCCAAAAGTCCGTGATATCTAAGATTGATTCATCAATTGAGTAAGGCAATAAGTGCTCTGGGTCAACGTACTGCTGGTAAATCGCATTGATTTCTAGGTTTTTTTGAATGTAGAGGTTCATCCGTGGCTCAGCCTTCACCAAGCCTGGAATATCCGGGACGTCCTTTTGCCGGGTCACGTTTGAAATGCCTAAGTTCTTCTTTGCCATCGGCGAGGAAGCCAGTACTAGGCCACCAGTGTCATTTTCCTGGTGAGACATCACCACTAGCATCGCCTGCAACGGGTTTAAGCCCCGCTCCACACACTCGACACTGGCATAGAAACTTTTTGAGTCGATTAAAAAAATGACCCGGCGGCTTTCCTGTTGGTAAACCTGGTCAAACGTTTGCTGTTCCATATCGTTCTTACTCCGTTATTCTTACTCCTCATTATACGAACAGATGTTCGCATAGGCAAGAGAAAACGGTTAAAAAATTACTAAGAAAAAAGCCAGAGGTTCCCCTCTAGCTCTCATATTTATCTGAAAAATTAGCGAATGACTTGGTTAACTACTTGGTCAAAGCTTTCAGAATCAAAGTCATCCCGGACTTGTTCTTTTAGTGCTAAAGCGATTGAATGGCCCGTAAAGCCATCTAAATAGCGGTCATAGTAACCACCACCAAAGCCAATCCGGCGGTTATCACTTGAAAAAGCAACCCCTGGCACTAACAAAAGGTCGATTTCAGCTTTGGTAATGACTTCATTACTCTTAGGCTCTAAGATTCCAAAACTTGACCCATCTTCTAAGACCGTCTCTTCGGTAATTTTTACAAATTCCAAGTCATTCCCTTTAATCTTATCTAGGGCAACCGTCTTTCCGGCCCCCCAGGCAGCTGTCATAATCGGTTTGGTTTCAACCTCAAAGGGCAAAGCCGCCGTGACAGCAACCACTTGAGCCTCTTCCCAGGCCTGACTTTCAAATAATTTTTGATACAAAATTTGCTCTTGTTCTTCTTTGTCCGCCTCTTTTAGAGCCTTTAACTTTTTGATTTGCTCCTTGCGAACTTGCTTTTTATCAGTCATAAAAACCTCTATAGGTAAAATAAAAAAGCTGTTAACCAGCTTTTTTAAAATAAGTTGACTTATTAAGGAAGCGGGTGAACCATGGCAAGCTTTTCTGCCTTAGCCTTAATTTCCTTCAAAGCCTTTTCATCATCATGGTTATGGATAGCATCGGCAATCAAGTGAGCCACTTCTGCGCTAGCTTCTTCGTTAAAGCCACGAGTTGTAATGGCTGGTGTTCCAATTCGGATTCCAGAAGTGATGAATGGGCTGCGTTCTTCATTTGGCAAAGCTTCCTTGTTGGTCGTAATTGAAACCTTGTCCAACAATTCTTGCGTTTCCTTACCGGTCAAACCTGTCTTGGTCAAATCCAAGTTAAACAAGTGGTTGTCAGTTCCACCGGCAACGACCCGGATATCGTCTTCTTGGTTAAAGACTTCCACCATCGCCTTAGAGTTCTTGATGATTTGCTTAGCATAGTCCTTAAATTCAGGTTGCAAAGCTTCACCAAAGGCAACAGCCTTAGCAGCAATCACGTGTTCCAAAGGCCCACCTTGTGAACCTGGGAAGATGGCTGAGTTAATCTTCTTGGCATACTTTTCTTGTGACAAGATTACCCCACCGCGTGGGCCACGCAAAGTCTTGTGAGTCGTTGACGTCACAACATCAGCAATCCCAACTGGGTTTTGGTGCAAGCCAACGGCTACTAAACCAGCGATGTGGGCCATGTCGACCATCAAGAAAGCGCCAACTTCATCAGCAATTTCACGGAACTTCTTAAAGTCGATGAAACGAGAATATGCTGAAGCACCGGCCACGATCATTTGTGGCTTAACTTCTTTGGCCTTGGCCAAAACTGCATCATAGTCAATTGTTTCAGTTTCAGGGTCCAAGCCATAGCTTTCTGAATGGTAAACCTTACCAGAGAAAGAAACCTTAGCACCGTGGGTCAAGTGACCACCGGCATCCAAGTCCATTCCCAAGATCGTGTCACCGGGATTCAAAAAGGCCATGTAAGCAGCGGCGTTAGCCTGTGAACCTGAGTGTGGTTGAACGTTGGCGTATTCGGCCCCAAACAATTTCTTCAAACGGTCAATTGCTGCTTGTTCAACAATATCAACGTATTCAGTTCCACCATAATAACGCTTGTATGGGTAACCTTCAGCGTACTTGTTTGTCAAAACGGACCCTTGGGCCGCCCGGACTGCTTTTGAAGCAAAGTTTTCAGAAGCAATCAATTCGATTGTCCGGTTTTGGCGGGCGCCTTCTTGTTGAATTGCTGAAAAAATCAATGGGTCGTGTTCTGTGAAATTCATGATCTGCTCTCCTAGCAAAAATTACATCAAATGGGACCAACAACGAAGCAACATCTAAATTACTTTATAGTTATTATAGCAAATGCTTTCTCATTTTTGGTGAGTTAAGTATGACTTTTATTAAAATTCATGCAAGAAATCGCTTAAATCGTTCGTGTTTAGGCCGTTTTCCAGACCGATTAACAGTTTCAACCGTGCTTTTTGACCGTTGACCGCTGTGGCAAAGATGGCCCCATCATTTTCTAACTGAACACCCCCGCCCAAGTAATCATAGACGGGTTCAGCAATTCCCTTAAAGGATCGTGAAACAATGACGACTGGAATATCCTTTGCCAGTAGGTCCAAAACACCGCGTGCCGCGTCCTGCCCCAAATTTCCGGCCCCAAGAGCTTCAATCACGATGCCATCAATTCCAGCATCAGCCAGCAAGGTCAAAATATGGCCATCCATTCCGGCATAGGCTTTCATAACCGGAATTCTTTTTGTAACAGCCTTAATCGGATATGTTTGCTTACTTGGTAGGTCATAAAAGAATAAAATCTTACGCTTATTGACCATACCCATTGCACCAGAAATTGGTGAAGCAAAGGTGGCAACATTCGTTGCATGGGTTTTTGTCACAAAGCGCGCAGCATGAATTTCGTCATTTAAGACCACTAAAACACCACGACCCTTGGACTGGTCATCAATGGCAACCCGTAGAGCTGACTGGTAATTATAGAGGCCGTCCGCGCCAATTTCATTTGAAGACCGCATTGCCCCGGTCATGACCACTGGAATTTCCAAGTTTAAGGTATTATCTAAGAAGAATGAGGTTTCTTCCAAGGTATCAGTCCCATGAGTAATAACCACCCCGTCAAAGTCCTTGTCAGCGTCTTTTAAGCGGGTATACAACGCTAACATATGGTCAGGGGTGATGTGCTCTGATGGCAGGTGAAAAATGTTTTCGACTGTTAAATCAACTTCTGGCAAATTGAATTGCACATTATTCAGCGGGTTTTCACTCCCCTGTTCAACAGCACCACCGGCCTCTTCATGCATGGCAATCGTGCCACCGGTATGTAGTACTAAAATTTTTTTCATGGTTTTTCTCTCCTAACAGGGACGGTTAGCTGTCCTTCCCAGGCAGCCATTTTTTGGATAAAGACTTTTTCTTTTGGTCGTAGTCCGACCTGACGGTCGTAAAGGTAGTCAATTAGACGCTGAACGCCTCGTTTGGTAACTAATGACAAACTAACCTGGCCTAACTTACTCAAATCAATCGCAGAAAACTGCCGCAAATAATAAACCGTTTTTTGGTCTAAGTTCAAACGGTTATCGTCCAAGTCAAAGTGTGAACTATCAATGATGCCATTATATTTTTCTGAATAATCAAAATTACCAGTGACTGCCCCTGAAATTGGGTCAGCCTGCCAGTTTGGGGCAACACCAAAAATCGGCAACAACTGTAGCTCGAAGATATTCGTAATGACTTGGGGGTCAACACCTTCTTCTAGTTTTTGAAAACCGATGACGGCCTTCTGATACCATTTAGGTTTACTCTGCCCTTCTTCAAAGGCTAGGTCCAAGAGCTTAGCGATTAAGGCTGCATAAGCACTAATGGTAATATCAGTCCCAACCGCTTTATTAGGTCGACTATCTTGGATATCATTCATAAAGCCCAGGCCAGCTCCATTTTTCGGGTAAGCGCCGTCAAATATTAGCCAGGTGTAAGGCTGACAGGCAAAGCCGATTTTTGACTTTGGCTTTTTGGCACCGCGGGCCATGAAGGTAAGAATCCCCTGGTCTTTAGTAAAAACGCGGACCAAGAGGTCGTTATCCCGGTAGGACCTGGTATACAAAATAATTCCTTCAACTAATGCCATCAGGCCCTCCTTTCCAAATCTCTTAATAAAAACGAGACCGTTTTAACAACTAGCCTCGTTTTACAACCTGTTTGGTTCTCTTTTAAAAATCGTCTTTGCGGTAGCCAAATGACTGTAAAGCCTGCGGCCGGTCACGCCAGCGTTCTTCGACCTTCACCCAAGTTTCCAAAAAGACTTTTGACCCTAAGAGACGTTCAATATCTTTTCTGGCCCGGGTACCAATTTGCTTAATCATTTGTCCCTGCTTACCAATCACAATATTCTTTTGTGTTGGCCGTTCAACCACAATGGTTGCTTGGATATGAACCAAGCCATCAGGGTCGGACTCGATTTTATCAATCACCACAGCCACTGAGTGTGGCACTTCTTGCTTGGTTAGTTGCAAAACCTTTTCACGAATTAATTCAGCAATAACAAACCGTTCTGGGTGGTCTGTTAGCTGGTCAGAATCAAAGTACTGTGGACCTTCATCAAGGTCGCCGATGACTGTATCTAACAATTCTGGAACGTTATCACCTTCGGTAGCAGAAATTGGGAAAATTTCCTTCCAAGCCGGTGCATCTTCTTGGTACTCATTGATTACCGCAAACAAGTCTTCCTTGTTTAACAAATCAACCTTGTTAATCAGCAAGTACATTGGCGTATTTTGTACTTCTTTTAAACGGTTAATAATGTAATTATCACCACCACCACGCTTCATGCTAGCATCGGCAACAAACCAAATCGCATCCGCTTCATGAAGGGCTGAGAAGGCTGATTTAACCATGTAATCACCTAATGAATTCTTAGGCTTATGGATTCCTGGCGTATCGATGAAGACCACTTGTGCCTCATCGGTTGTATAAATTCCTTGAATCTTGTTCCGAGTCGTTTGTGCCTTGTTAGACATAATCGCAATTTTTTCACCGACAATCCGGTTTAACAGCGTCGACTTTCCAACGTTTGGCCGACCAATAATGGCCACAAAGCCTGATTTGAATCCTTCTTTTGTCATATCTTACCCTCTCAATCGGTGGACGAAACGTGAAAAGTCTGTCTGAATACCAAAGTAGTGCCAGACGTGAGGCTGGAAGATCAGAGCCAAAATGATTAATTCGGCAGCCACCGCTACCAAGACCATTCCAGCAGCGACATCCTTCACCAGTCCTGCTAACGGGTGGTACTTCCGTTCAACCACCAAATCAACCACAGCTTCCACTACCGTGTTCAAGAACTCACTATAAATTGGCAAAAAGACACCAATTACGACCCACAGCCATTCTGACCGGTTTAGGCCAAAGTAAAGGCCCATGACCAAAGCGAAAAAGGCAAAGCTCAAGTGAAAGCGGATATTGCGCTCCCGGACAACCATCATAAAAATTCCACGAAGGGCGTGAAACATTGAAATAAAGAAGTTTTTATTCCGTCCTGAGGGCGCTTCAGGGTTCGTCTTTTCGGCCATTTTTTCAAAGGTCGACTTGGGTTGGTACTTTTCTGTTTCTTCTTGGTTCTTATCGTGCGAGTCCGTAGTCATCTAAAATTTTCCTTTGCAGGTCAAACATTTCTTTTTCTTCGGCATCGCCCAACATGTGGTCATAACCGTTCAGGTGCAAAAAGCCGTGAACAACTAAAAATCCCAGTTCCCGTTCAAAGGAATGACCGAGGTATTCCGCCTGGCTTTCAATAATATCGACTGAAACAAGGATATCGCCAATATTCTTGGCGATATCTTCTTCCATTTCTTCATCAAAAATTACGGGACTATCGTCCCCATCTTCTTCAATGGCAAATGAAATAACATCAGTAGGCTTATCCTTATCACGGTAATCACGGTTATAAGCCTGGATTTCATCGTTATTCATAAAGGTGACCGACATCTCGGTATTGTCCGGCAAATCTAAGTATGAACCGGCATAGTTTAAGACAGCGCGAACCAAGTCCTGGTGGAACTGGGTAACGCCTTCTTTTGTTTGATCAATTAAAGCTAAATCCATTAAACTTCGGCTTCCTTTTGCTTGTTCTTTAATTCAGCGAGGCGGGCATCGGCCGCTTCATAAGCAGAAACAATTTGTCCAACAACTGGGTGACGGACAACATCTGCACTTTGAAAGGTAATAAAACCAATCCGATTAACATTTTCCAAAATCCGTCGAGCAGCAATTAAGCCAGACCGAACGCCATGTGGCAAGTCAATTTGAGATGGGTCACCGTTTACGACCATTTTTGACCCAAAACCAAGTCGGGTTAAAATCATCTTCATTTGCGCATTCGTCGTGTTTTGAGCTTCATCGACAATGATAAAAGCATCATCTAAGGTCCGCCCACGCATATAAGCTAATGGTGCAATTTCCAAACCCCCCCGTTCAATTAACCGGGCAACGTGCTCAGAACCAACTAGGGTATTCATAGCATCATAGATTGGCCGCATATAAGGGTCAACCTTTTCTTTTAAATCACCTGGCAAGAACCCAAGTGATTCACCGGCTTCAACGGCTGGACGAGTAATTACAATCCGTTCCACCTCACCCTTTTTCAAGGCAGAAATGGCCATGGCTACCGCCAAAAAGGTCTTTCCAGTCCCGGCGGGACCAATTCCAAAGGTCAAATCATTCTTGCGAATTGCCTGGATATATTGCCGTTGACCATAATTTTTAACCCGGATTGACCGACCCTTGTTATCTTTAATAATGCTTTCACTATAGAGGTCAGCAAAATACTGAAGTGTCCCCTTTTTGACCATCGTAACCGCAGACATAACATCCGCTGGCCCAATTGAAATCTGTTTTTTAATCAACTGGGCCAAAGCTTCTAGGACAGACAGGGTCATTGACGCCTGCTCAGATTCTCCTTGAATGGCAACCTGGTTGCCGCGAACAAGAAGTTTAACCCCTAGTCCTTCTTCTAATAAAGAAAGAAGTTGGTCCTTTGGACCAGCAATCTTGGTCTGTTGTTCAATGTTTTCAAAGGTGAACAGTTTTTCAGTTTGCGTTGCCAAAAATTTTTTACCTCGTTTAAATTAAACTAGTCCTATTTTATCATAGAACGAGTGATTTCTACGTAGCACACTTCTTGGTCGGAAACCTGGTAGCCGAGTTGACAAAAACGTCTTCTTAAGTACCAGTGTTCCTGCTTTTATTATACCATTAAGCCTCATTTTGCGACACAAAATCAAGGCAAGTCAAAGCACCATCTCTACCAATTTTCAGGCACAAAAAAAGCCCGAAATTAATCGGACTTTTCAACTAATCATTAAAGAGTTTCAACAGAAACGTTGTTAGTTGGCTTTGATGGGTCGATTGGGGCAACAGATACCACAACAATCTTGTCACCAGCTTCTGCCAAGCCCTTAGCCTTAGCAGTTTCCTTAGCAAGTGCAACCAAGTCATCAACTGACTTAGGAGCATCAGCCAAGACTGGCAAAATACCGTTGTTCAAAGTCAAACCACGTTGTACACGTTCAGTTGATGCCAATGCGATTGTCATTGCAGCTGGACGGTGCTTTGAAACCATGCGAGCAGCATAACCTGATTCAGTCAAGACAACAACAGCCTTGGCTTCAACAGAGTCTGACAAACGTGCAGCTGCTGAAGCAACTGATTCAACGTCATCATCACCATAGAAAGTGTCAGCGTGACGGCTGTACAACTTCAAAGCAGTTTCTGCCTTTTCATCGATAGCAGCCATAGTAGCAACAGCTTCAACTGGGTAATCACCGTTAGCTGATTCACCAGAAAGCATCGTTGCATCAGTACCATCAAAGACAGCGTTGGCAACATCAGAAGCTTCGGCACGCGTTGGGCGTGGGTTTTCTTCCATTGAGTCAAGCATTTGAGTGGCAGTGATAACTGGCAATCCACGCTTGTTCATCTTTTCGATCATGTCCTTTTGGATCAAAGGCACGTTTTGAGCAGGGATTTCAACACCCATGTCACCACGTGGAACCATCAAACCATCAGAAACATCCAAGACAGCATCCAAGTTATCGATACCTTCTTGTGATTCGATCTTAGGGATGATTTGAACGTGTTCCATGTTCTTTTCCTTCAACAAGGCACGGATGTCCAAAACATCTTCAGGCTTACGAACGAATGAAGCAGCGATGTAGTTGATTTCGTGGTCCAAACCAAAGCGGATGTCATCAGCATCCTTTTCAGTGATACCAGGCAAGTTGATTGAAACGCCAGGTGCGTTAACACCCTTACGTGAACCAAGCAAACCGTGATTTTCAGCCTTAACGACCAATTCCTTGTTGGCATCGTCTTTTTCAGTGACAGTTGTAGCTAACAAACCATCATCAAAGAGAACTTGTCCGCCAACCTTAACATCGTCAAACAATCCTGGGTAGGTAACAGCAATCTTTTCCTTAGTACCTTCCAAGCTGTCGTCCATTGAGATGCGGAAAACATCACCAGTGGCAAATTCAATCTTACCGTCAGCTTGCTTAGTAGTACGGATTTCCGCACCCTTTGTGTCAAGCAAGAAACCAACTGTCTTACCAGTGATCTTTTCAGCTTCCTTAACAGCTTGCATACGACCAAGGTGTTCTTCGTGATCACCGTGAGAGAAGTTGAAACGGAATACGTTCGCACCAGCTTCGATTAACTTCACAATAGTGTCAACATCAGTTGATGATGGACCAAGTGTTGAGACGATTTTCGTCTTTTTCATGGGTAAATAGCTCCTTTGATATCTTGGTGAGTTGCCTACAAACAACTTCCTTTTCATATTGTAATACACTCTATAACCAGTTCACAAGACACAATTTAGTCTTTTTGTCGGAAAATAACATTTTTTTCACCCAAAACCCGTTCTAAAGCACTTTTGACCTGGTCTGATTTGGCTAAATTATATTGGTCTGGTAAGACTTTTCTCGTTTTTGATACTGGCCAATACAAAATTACTGGATAATTTCCAGGATTTTGTTGCATCAATTGCCATAATTGACGCTTGATTTGCTCATCGTCGTGTTCTTCATCGAACCGAAGGAACCATGTCCCATTGGTGAATTGTTTTTTTGATTCTTGCTTTTGGTCTACCTGGTGTACTGGGTGCTGTTGCTCTTGATTTTGGACAGCCGCTGGCGCTTGACTTGGATCCAAAGCACTAATTTGGTTAGCAATTACTGCTAGGCCCTGACGAACTTCTGTTTTACCAGTAACCATAGCCAACTTACCGATTCTTAAGTCACCCTGTTTTTTTTCATAAAGCTTTGGGAAAACCGTGACATCGACTGCCCCCGTCATATCTGAAATTGACAAAAAGGCCATTGGGTCGCCCTTCTTGGTCTTGATTGTTTTAACATTCTTAACCAAGCCAAGGACTTGGACGGTTTGGTTTTCGGACAAGTTGTCAATTGGCACTACCCGCCCTTCATCAAAGTACGCTTGAAAGTCCTCGCTTGGATGGCCGGACAAGTTAAAGCCCAAAGCGTCTTTTTCTTTTTGCAACCGTTCAACAAGTGGCAAGTCTGCCTGCTTTTTAATCTTTGTTTCAGACAAGACCAAGTCGCCAAAGGCAGCCGCACTAATCAAATCTGGAATGTTTACCAATAATTCTGCCCGGTTATAACCGAAGTGGTCCAAGGCCCCAGCATAAACCAACTGCGTGAGGTACTTTTCTTGGCGGAACTTGTCTGGCAATGCCTTAATCAAATCTTGCAAGCTATCAAACTTGCCAACTGCGTTTCTTGCAGCCAGTAATTCATTCACAAAGGCCGTTTGCAGCCCAGAAATATTTTGTAGGCCCATCACTAAGGCCCCTGCTTGAATACGCCAGGTCTTTTTCGAAAGGTTAACGTCTGGAGGCAAGACTTTCAAGCCAACTTTCTTAGCCTCAGCTAAGTACGTTTGGGCCTTATCAGCCCCACCTTGGTGAGCGTTTAGTAAAGCGGTATAAAAGGCCAGTGGATAATGGGCCTTCATGTAAGCCAAGTCATAGGAGAGCTGACTATAGGCAACCGCGTGCGACTTATTGAAACCATAGTTGGCAAACTGGTCAATATATTCAAAGAGCTGCTCAGCTTCTTTTTGCTGGTGACCCTTTTTAATTGCCCCTTTGATAAAGGCGGTTTTGGCTGAAGCCATCTGTTCTTGCTTCTTTTTAGACATCGCAGACCGTAAAAAATCGGCCTGAGACAAAGAAAAACCAGCATAGGCAGCCGCTACTTGCATCACTTGCTCCTGGTAAACCAAAATGCCGTAGGTTTCAGCCAAAATGTGGTCAACCACTGGGTCAACGCTTGGAATTATCTCCTCTTTTAGCCGGCGTTTGATAAAGGAATCAATGTGTTGACTTGGTCCTGGCCGGTACAAAGCGGTTGCAGCCACAATCAGGCGGAAGTCATCGACCCGAAGCCGTCGCAAAACGTTTTTCATCCCAGCTGATTCGAACTGAAAAATCCCTGTCGTTTGACCTTGGGCAAATACACCAAGAGTCTTTTCATCGGTCAACGGCACTTTTTTAATGTCAAAGCCATCAGGCAAATCATCTTTTGCTAAGTCAATCGTTTGGGCCAAAATTTTCAAATTGGTCAGACCCAAAATATCGATTTTCAATAGTCCTAGTTCTTCAACTGGTCCCTTTTCAACTTGGGTTAGTAAGTAACCATCACTCCCCGCTTGGACGGGTAACGTCTTAACTAAGGGTTCCTTCGCTAAAACAATTCCCGCCGCGTGGGTCGAGTAATTCCGTGGTAGGTCTTCTAGGGCCAAAGCAGTTTTAAAGAGCAATTGACCATATTCTAAGTGGCTAACTGCTCGCTGCAACTTGCCATCTGGACTATTCCACGCCTCCATCAGAGGGACTTTACGACCATTTTTCCCAGCTGGAATACCATCTGACAATTTTTTCTGGTCTTTTGTATCCAAGCCAAAAACCCGGGCTGTATCGCGCAACGCCTGCTTGGCGGCCAAAGTACCAAAGGTAATAATTTGGGCAAAGTCTGCCTGCCCATACTTTTCATGCAAGTATGCTAGAACCTTATCGCGACGGTCATCAGGCCAGTCAATATCAATATCTGGCATTTGGGCTCGGTCTTTATTTAAGAACCGTTCAAACAACAAACCATCAATCAAAGGGTCAACATTGGTAATTCCCAACGTATAAGCCACTAGGGAACCGGCAGCAGAACCACGGCCTGCTCCGGTTTGAATTTGGTGGTCATGGGCATATTTTAGGATATCCCAAACAATCAAGAAATAATCGGCAAAACCTAAGTCAGTAATGACTGCCAGTTCTTTTTCTAAGCGGTCAACGTAAGGTTGCGTGTTTCCAGAAAAATCGGCCAGCCGTCTTTTTAAACCAGCCTGCACCAACTTTGTGAGGTATGTTTTTGAGTCTAAACCAGAGTCTTGTTGAAAGACTGGCAAACTAGGCTTTTTAAAAGTCAGCTCAACCGCAGCCTGGTCAATTAAACCAGCATTGGTTTGAAAGGCTTGGGCTAAGTCTGGGTTTTGCTGGTAAGATGCTTTCACCTCATCTAAGGGCTTTAAGTAAAAGGCGCCCTTTTCATTAGCCAACAAGTTCAAGTCAGTTAATTGCGTCCCTTGCTTGATGGCCTTTAAAACCTGAGTCGAAAAGGCGTCTTCTTGGTTCAAATAATCAATTTGGTCCCAAGCGATTAACCTTAAATTTGAATCCTTAGCAAAGCGAATCAAAGCTTCCTGGTGGCCCGCAGATAGGGTTGGATTAATACCGAGGTAAAACTTTTCTGATTTGGTCGCCTTTTTTAATTGGTCAAAATAGGTTTTAATACTATCATCATGGCCAACGATGAGCTGTCCTAGTTCTGATTGCGGCGTCAGCGTCACTGCTAAGCCATCCAAATGATCGGCCAAATCCGCAAAAGTAAACGATTCACCGTCTTCTCGGGTCATCTTTTTAGAAGACAAAAAAACCAAGTTTTGGTAACCTATTTGATTTAAAGCGGTCAATAAAACAGGAAACTCAGTGGCAATATTGACAAGGCCGTTAACTTTTAACGATAGCGAAAAAACCGGCTTGATTCCTGCTTTTTTGGCCAATTTAAAAAAGCTAACAAGGCCATACAAAACGTTCTCTTCTGCCAGTGAAACTGCTTGGTAGCCACGGTTTTTAGCGGCTAAAATGATTTGTTCAACTGAATTTGGGCTTTGCAAAAGTGAATAAGCACTTTTGATTTGAAGTGGTGCGTACATACAAGTCCTCCCAGTTGTAATTACTCTACTGGTATTATAGCGAAAATTTGTTTGCCTGGCGAAAATTTCTTTTAAAAACCTATCCGACAGATTCGAAAAATTGTTGCCCCAAAATCAGCCTCTTTCCCTTGCGAATTCTAAAAAGGAGCGTATTATAGTTGGTAAATAACAAAGGAAGTGGAAACATGCGCTATATCATGGCCGCCATCTGGTGTGCACTCTTTGGTGAGGTTCTCGGTTACTTAGTTGGTCAAATGACTGCTGTTAGTTTTAATCCAGCGGCAACAGCTATCGTCACAGTTATTGTTGGTGAAGCTGCTTTGATTTTGGTTCCTGCTTTAACTGGTAATACAGAAGAAAAGTCAGCCGAATCACAAAAGTAATTGTTAACTAAAAAAGACTTGTAAGCTCTCGTCTATTTGACAAAGCTTACAAGTCTTTTTTTGCTGTTTAGATGCTAAATTACTTAGCGGCTTTTGCTAAGATGCCTAGCAAGACATCCGTAGCCTGTTCCATGACCTGCTTAGAAACAAATTCATAGCGACCGTGCATATTCTCACCACCAGCAAATAGGTTTGGTGTCGGTAAGCCTAAGAAGGTAATCTTTGACCCATCAGTTCCGCCACGGACCGGTTCGATTTTGGGCTGAATCTGTAAGTCTTCCATGACTTCTTTTGCCAAAGTTACCGGTTCTTGGTTATCCTTTAAGATCTCACCCATATTGTAGTACTGATCAGCAATTGTCACTTCGACTCGGTCTTGGCCGAAACTCTCGTTAAATTGTTGGCCAATGCCTTTCATGGTTGCCTTACGATTTTCAAAAACCGCGCGGTCATGGTCACGAATGATGTAAGTTAACTTAGCTTCTTCTGGTGTCCCAACCATTTCGATTAAGTGGTAAAAGCCCTCCCGCCCTTCTGTTTTTTCAGGACGGTCATGTTCTGGTAAGGCTGATTGGAAATCAACACCAACTTGAAGCGCATTCACCATTGTGTCTTTGGCAGTTCCAGGATGAACGTTTTGTCCTTTAATCAAGACTTCCGCCGAAGCGGCATTGAAAGTTTCCCATTCCAATTCACCCAGTGGTCCACCATCAACCGTATAGGCAAAGTCAGCATCAAAGTCCTTAGCGTTGAAATTATTAGCACCACGGCCAATTTCTTCGTCAGGGCCAAAGGCGAAACGAACTGGTCCGTGTAAAAAGTCTGGATGGGCAATTAAGTATTCGGCCAAGGCAATGATTTCAGCAACCCCAGCTTTGTCATCGGCACCAAGCAAAGTTGTTCCATCCGTTGTAATCAGGTCATGGCCCTGGTAATTATTCAAGTTTGGAAAAGTCTTAGGGTCTAAAGAAAAACCTGAGTCACCTAATTTAATAATTGACTGACCATCGTAGTTGTTGACTTCTTGGGGCCGGATATTTTCGCTATTAAAGTCGGCCGTATCAACGTGAGAAATGAAACCAACCTTTTCACCTCCGCCGTTTGGCAATGTTGAAGGTAACTCAGCAAAAAGGTAGCCGTCCTTCATTGTTCGGACATTTTTCAAGCCAAGGTCCTTCAATTCGACCGCTAAATTCTTTAAGAATTGGACTTCCTTCGAATCAGAAGGCGTTGTTTGACTGGCCTCATTGGACTGGGTATTGACTTGAACGTACTTTAAAAACCGTGAAACTAAGTTTGGATACTTACTGCTCATAAAATTACCTCCGAAGTTGTTGACCTACAAGTAGGTATAGGGATCAGTATTTGTTATGCTAGCAAAGGCTTCTAAGCCAGAGAACCAAGTATGCACCTTATTAGCCATTGGTTCTTTCGCCAAGGCTTCCATATGGTGGTCTGGGTCCAAAACGGCAAAGTCAGCTGCCAGGATATCATGACCTGAATGGTAGTATAAATCAGCCGTAATGTAAAGGTCTGCACCGGCTGCCTGAGCCGTTTTCCAGAACTTACCACCATCACCACCCAGGACGGCAATGGTTTGAACTGGTTGATCCGGATTTTTGGCAACTAGGCGGACTGCTTCTACTTGGCAGGCTGATTTAACGAATTCGGCATATTGTCCTAAGGCCATTGGCTCTTTTAGCTGACCAATGCGGCCCAAGCCGGACTGACCATCAGCATTAGCCAGTAACGGCTTCGTATTTTTAATTTCAAAGGCCTGGCAAAGCCAGTCATTCAACCCACCGACTGTTGCATCTAAGTTAGTATGTGAGGCGTAAACAACGATGTCATGCTTAATTAAGTCAGCATACATCTGGTTTTGCGGGTTAGACAAGTCCAAGTTCCTGGCTGGGAAGAAAAGTGGTTCATGGTGCGACCAAATAAAATCGACGTCTTGGTCAATGGCTTCTTGCACAACTTCTGGACGGACATCCAACGTTGTCATAACTCGGTGAATTTCTTGGTCAGGGTCACCAACCTGGATGCCAGTTGGATCCCCTTCTTCAGCCAAATTTTTAGGAGCAAAAGCTTCAATTTTTTGAATTAAATCACTTGCTTTGACCATCAAATACCTCCTTGATAATAAAATCCCTTTTAGTGAGTAAGTCCTTGAACTTTTGACTTTGACCTTGACCAGCCTCCTTGAGCTTATCTAAGACTTGGTTAACCCGGTTCAACTCGACTGTCCACTTATCCAAAAAGACCGGATTCTTTTCCTGCTTTAAAACTGGACCAAAAAACAGGTCTGCCTGACTTAAGTTTTGGTCACCAGGCTCTGCCACAATAATTTCATAACGGTGTCGACCTTCAGCCACGATGGCTTCGGCAATAATTTGGTAGTGGTTTTGGTTTAACCAAGTTCGAACCGCCTCTTGGTCGGTATTGGGCTGCAAGACGAGCCGGTTAAAGGCTGGCAAATTATTTGGTTTTTCTGCCAAGATTTTTTCAATTAACAAACCACCCATACCGGCGACGACCACCGTTGACACCTGGTCAGCAGCATGAATGGCATGCAAACCATCTGCTAACCGAGTAGTCACCTGGTTATGCAAGCCGGCTACTTTCACCGTATGTTCAGCGTTTTCAAGTGGGCCCTGTGCTACCTCACCAACGACTGCTTGTTGAATTTGGCCCTTTTCTAAGAGCCAAGCTGGCAAGTAAGCGTGGTCAGAACCAATATCAGCCATGATGGCGTTTTGGGGAATATATGAAGCCACCGCTTGTAACCGCGGGCTTAAGTTAATGTCCGTCATTTCTGCTTCCTTTATGTAAGTCTTGGTTTGAAAAAAAGCACAGACAAGTGACTGTGCTGCGTTAATTTAAGTATTTTTTAACCGGGGCAAAGGTTTTGCGGTGAATTGGGCTTGGCCCAAGTTTTTCTAACCCCGCCAAATGAACGGCTGTCCCATAACCAGCATTATCAGCAAAGCCGTAACCCGGATATTGTTTGTCATAAGAAACCATCATTTCATCACGGGTGACCTTGGCTAAGATACTAGCAGCTCCGATTGAATTTGATAAAGCATCACCCTTAATCAACGACTGTTGTGGCAGGTCTAAGTCAACCGTCATCGCATCAATTAATAAGTAATCTGCTGTTTCTTGCAAATCCAACACCGCCGCCCTCATCGCCAGTCGGCTAGCCTGGTAAATATTAACCTCATCGATTGTTTGCGCATCAACCACGCCAAGCCCATAGGCGACGGCCTCTTTTTTGATGGTTTGAACATACTCCAACCGGTGCTTGGCACTCACCTGTTTGGAATCAATCACCCCATATTGGTCAAAATCAGCTGGTAAAATCACAGCGGCCGCAACCACTGGCCCAGCCAGCGGCCCCCGTCCGACTTCATCAATTCCAGCTACCGATTGAAAGCCTTGGCTCCAAAGCTCTTTTTCATACGCAAACCGCGTTTCAAAAGCAGCCTTTTGCGCCTGTTCTTTGGCTAGTCGCTTATCAAAGGCTGCAAGAGCAGTAACCACGCCCTTACGAGGATCAGCCCGCCATTCAATCAAACGGCCATCATCGACCCGAGCAGTCCGCAAAGCTTCTTTAATTTGTGCGATCGTTTCAGTCATCAATTAAATCCAAAGTATACTGGCCGAGCTTGCCCTGCCGGAGGTCGTTTAACATCCGGGTTGCCGCCTTATCGTAATCATCTTTAAAGCCCAACTTAGCCGTGATATTTAACAGCAAGTCAACGTTACTTTGATCAAAAGCTGAATCCTCCAAGTGGTAGCGGTCAATAATTGCTTCTTGGTGGTAGCCACGGAAGAACTCAATTAGCGTCAAAGCAGCATCGTCTTTAGCAAACAGAGTATCCTTAACGGCCCCTGACAAGGCTAGTTTTAACCCAATTGACTGGTCTTCAAACTTTGGCCACAAAACGCCGGGAGAATCCAAAATCTCCAAGCCAGCAGGTGTCTTCAGCCAGGCAATCTTCTTCGTCACACCGGGCTTATTAGCCGTTGGGGCCACGTTTTTTTGAACCAAGTGGTTCAGCAAAGTCGACTTACCGACGTTTGGAATCCCAGCTAGCATTGCTCGAATTGGTCGGTTTTCGATTCCCTTGCTCGTCTGAGCGGCAATCTTATCGGCCAAGACAGTTTTAGCTGCCTTGGTCATCACTTGCGGTGTTCTTGGACTACGGGTGTCTAAAACAATCACTTTCAGCCCTTGAGCTTCAAAGTGGTTTTTCCAAGCCGTCGTCTGTTTTTGGTCGGCTAAATCAGCCTTGGTTAAAACCAGTAACCGGGGCTTATCACCAATCAGCTTATCAACTTCTGGGTTACGAGAAGACTGGGGTAAGCGGGCATCAACGAGTTCAAAAACGATGTCGACCAAGTTGAGGTTTTCTTTCATCAGGCGAAAAGCCTTGGCCATGTGGCCGGGATACCATTGAATTACTTGTGCCATCAGGGCCTCCTTTCGTCTGTTAGCGTGAAGCTTGGTACAAAGACCAGGCCTCGTCAAAAATCGTCATCGACATTAAATAACTAGCCGAACCTTCTAAGTAGTTTGAAAGCTCGTCAAAGTTAGTCGATTGCTTTGGAAAGCTCTGGTCTAAAAAAGCGTTGTTAGCAAATTGTTGAATTTCATCAGCTGCAACCGGGTTACGGTTGGTCATCAGCCAACCATAAAAGGTCCGTGACTTACTTGGCATTATTGAATTACTCCAGCGAATTTAAAGGTATTGTCGGCCAGGTTAATTTCCTTAGCCTTAAAGGTTAACTGACCGTGCTTGGTTAGTTTGGCCATATCCAAAGAAATTTGGCTTTGGTCAGGTTGGATTTTGACACCCTTCGGCCCTGAATACATTGATTTCATGTAGCCCAAAGCAACGTTAACCGGCAAAGAAATCTTACCTAAGTCAACGTTTTTCACGGCAAAGATGATGTTACCATCAGCCGTTACTTGAGGATCCATCGTTAATTTTGCATCCATACTTTGACCAAAAATTTTGACTGTGCCAGTCGCATAAACGTGGTCACTTGTGACCTTAATCGAGTACTTATTCCCCTCATTTTTATCATTGAGGTAGGTTTGAGCAAGGTCATTAACCTGGTCGCGGTTCAAGGAAATATCAAATGAAGAATCCGTCGTATTTGCTTGGGTTGAAAATTCAGTCCGTGTTGGGGCCACTGCCAAATAAACCGTATATAAGGCACCAAAAGCCAGGGCCACAATGGTTAACCAAAATAACCAAAACCAAATAAAACTATGTTTTTTCATGATACTCCTCTTCTAAAACCCTTATTCTGCTTCAAACAAAACAGCTAGGGCACCATTACCGGTGTGGGTTGAAATGATTGGCGTTGCTACTGAAATTAAGATATCAATGTCTGGCCAAATCTCGTTTAATCGTTTGGCCATCGCTTCAGCCTCATCCGTCACATCTGTATAAGTTACGCCAATGGACGTAACCTTCTTAAAGCCCTTCATGGTTTCAATAATATAATCGTTATAGGCCTTAATGGTCTTCATCCCACGGCCTTTTGTCACGACATCAACCTTACCTTCTTCGTCTACCTTAGCCCCAACCTTGATATTTAGCAAATTACCAATCAATCCCTGGGTCTTTGATAAACGACCACCGGCGACCATGTTATCAAGCGACCGGAACGACAAATAGATGTAAGTGTTATTACGAGCTTTTTCTGCTGCCTTAATGACTTCTTCTAAATCTTTCCCAGCAGCTGCTGCTTTGGCTGCCGCCAAGACAACAAAGGCTTCTGACCGGTCAGCTCCTAAGGTATCAAAGGCATGCACATCCGCCTTGGTCAATGCATTTGCTTGCGCAGCAGCATTAACGGTTCCTGACAGGCCCGATGACAAATGTAAAGACAAAATACTAGCTTCCGGGTCTTCTTGGTAAAAAGCATCGTAAGCTTCCTTAAAGGCCCCGATTGCAGGTTGCGAAGTCTGTGGTAAATTATCGCTAGCTGCCATCTCACTCAAAAATTCTTCAGCTGAGATGGTGACCCCATCCTGGTAGATTTTGCCATCAATTTGGACTGACAAGGGCACAATTTTGATACCGTACTGGTCAATTTCGGCCTGTGTTAATTTAGCCGCTGAATCCGTTACAATTTGTACTTTAGCCATGGTTTTCTCCCCCCAATCCGTTGATAGGTCAAAAATTCTAATTGGTAACCAGAATCTTCAAGTTCGACTCGGTTAACCAAGTTAAAATGCTTAGTTGAAACTGGTAAAACAAAGGTATCGCCATCAAAGTCTCCGTGAACCTTCGTGATTTCCAAATCAGTTGCCAATGGTAACAAGGCCGCATAAATTTGGGCGCCACCGACAACACTAACCGGCTTACCGGCATTAACTTCATTGTGAATTAACCGTTCTAGTTCCTTTAAGGAATGAACGACCAAAACCTCATCAAAGCCGGGGTCAAAATCGGTTTGCCGGGTTAGCACAACTGTCGTCCGTTTTGGCAATGGTCGCCCAATCGCTTCCCAGGTCGTTCGACCCATTACCATCATTGAGTTTAAGGTCTCTTCCTTAAAGTGCTTTAAATCAGCTGGAATATGCCAGGGCAAATCACCATCTTTGCCAATTGCATGCCGGTCATCTTCAGCCCAAACCATTTTAATTGTTGCCACCATCGTTCTCCTTTACGAAGTTGGTAATCGAAGCATCCGTATTTTCAACCTGTTTGGTTGCCACCGCTTCTTCAATTTTCTTTAACAAGCTACCAAGCTGCGGACCTGGTTGCGCCAGGCCGGCTTTAATTAAGTCACCACCTGAAAGGGCCAAGTCTTTACTACTGTGAATTGGCAAAGCCTGGTAAGTTTCTTTTAAAGTCTTCAAACGGTCAACCGGCCAACCAATTAATTGGCCAACTTCCAGTAAGGTTTCAATGTCTTGGTTTTCTCGGTAGATAGTCAAGATATCCACCTGGCCAGCTTGTTCAATGATTGGTGCTAAGGCAAGAGCCGTTTGCATCACATCTTTTGATAACTTCCAAGCTCGCAGTTCTTGTGATAACTGGCCAGCATCCAACCCTAATTGTCCCAAGTACAAGGCCCAAGTCACCTTTTCATTGCTAGGTTGCTGGTTTTTAACCTGGTCTGCTAACCGAGACAGATACTCATCAGTTACCAAGCCCTTTTTGCCAGGAAAGTAGGGTAACAACTTCGCCTGAACTAGGTCAAGCAATGCCTGACTAGCCGCCTGACCAGCCATCATTTTTTCAAATTCAACTCGGACCCGCTCGACGGCAATTTTTGCCAAATTAGGACCCAATTTGACCAAGGCCAAAAAGGTTTGCTCCTCAATTTTAAAGTCTAACTGAGCGGCAAACCGCAAAGCCCGCATCATTCGTAAAGCGTCCTCAGTAAACCGTTCTTCGGCCACGCCAACTGCTCGGATTTCCCGGTTCTTTAAATCAGTCATCCCGTCAAAGTAATCGACAATCTGACCGTCCTCTTTTAAGGCAAAAGCATTAATGGTGAAATCACGTCGCTTTAAATCTTCTGATAAAGACCGCACAAAGGTCACTTGGTCCGGCCGGCGAAAGTCCGTATAAGTTGATTCTGTCCGGAAAGTGGTGATTTCGTAGCCTTCGCCATGGTCTAAGACCATCACTGTCCCATGCTGAATACCGGTATCAACCGTCTTCTTGAAAATCTTTTTGATCTCTTCTGGGTAAGCAGATGAAGCAATATCAACATCATGCAAGGGCTTTTGTAATACCATGTCACGGACACAACCGCCAACAAAATAAGCCTGGAAGCCGGCTTGATTAATCTGCTTTAGAATTGGCTTGGCCGCTACCAGTTCTTCTGGTAGGGTCAAAAATTGTTGGCTTGTGGTCATTTCCACTCCCCCGTTTCTAAAAAAAACTGCCTAACTTAATATTAGCAATTTTTAACCTGATTTGCACGGCTTTCACCTAGTGAAAAGCAGTGGTTTAATCGTCTAGGGACAAATCGGCTAGCCGGTCTGCTAATTCGAAGTTATCAGGGTCCAAGTCAACAGCCTTTTCCAAGGCAACCTGCTCTTCCTCCCGCTTACCGACTTCGTGGAACCAATCAGCATAGTCATGCCAAAAATCAGGGTCAGCCGGATAATCTTTAGCGGCGTTAGCCCAGTAAGAGCTCGCTTTCTCAAAGTCTTCTTTGGCATGGTAAGCCCGGGCCATATCCCAATTAAATTTCGGATCAACTAAGTCCTTATCATTGGCTGCCGTAACTGTTTCAATCACTTGGTTATAGTCATGCTGGGCTAAGTACAAATCAGCTAAGCCGGTATAAGTTGAAATTTCTTGGTCATCTAAGTCCAAGGCGTTCAAATAATATTCCTTGGACTGACCATCATCACCAAGCTGGAAGGCTAAGTTAGCTGCCAACCGGTACAAGACCGGGTTGGTTTGGTCATAAGACAAGCCCTCTTGGTAGGTTTTAAAGGCCTTTGATTGATCACTAATCCGTTCATATAACTGGCCCAATAATGGGTAGACCGAAGTATACTGAGGGTCTTGGTCTAAAATTTCTTGGTACAGCGGCAAGGCTTGGTCATCATCCTTATTTTCAGCGTACAAGAAGGCTAGTTGGAACTTGGTATCAATCGTCAAGTCGATTGACTTAATTTGTTCAAGGTAAGCAATCGCATTTTCAACGTTGCCAATTGCCGCATAGGCCGTCCCAATCCGGGCTGCCATATCAACCTTAGCAATCTTACGTTCTCCTTGCAAAAGCAAGTTCCGGTAAAGCTTGATTGCTTGGTGGTATTCACCAGTTGAAAAGTAAAATTCCGCTAAAGCAAACTGAACCACTGGCTCAGCGGGGGCTAGGTTCTGCGCTTCCAATAAAGCATGTTCGGCTGATTCAGTAATTCCTTCTGACTGGTACAAGTCAGCCTTGACCATCAAAGATTCCAAGTAGGCCGGTGAATCGGGCGTGATGTTGGCCAAGTATTCCTGGGCCTCGTCCAAGTTATTTTCCTCAATTGCCAGTTCAGCTAAAGCCGTTTGTAGCTGCCCTTCTTCTGGAAACTTTTCTGCCAAATGCAGGTAAGCTACCTTTGATTCTTCGACAAAGCCCATCGCATACAAGTCTTCTGCTAATGAGTAGACCAAGTCATCGTCATCTTCCTTTAATGATTGGTCAAAAGCCTTTTTGGCCTGGTCCAATTGGCCCAGACGGATTGCCGCCAACATTTCTTCTGCATAATTGATCAAATCAACTGCCTCACTTACCGCTATTTTCAGCGTTTTCTTACCTAATATTTTACTAAAATTCAGTAGAAATTACAAAAGTGTTTCCATCGTAAAAAGAGAGTAATAGTCGAATAGACCAATTCATGGTATGATTGTACTAGCAGATTTTTAATGATTTATATTAAATTATATTTATTCTAACAGGAGGTCGCTGATGTATTCATTAACTAAAAAGCGCTGGCAAGCCATCCACGATAATGATATGGAGTTCGATGGCGACTTCATTTACGGAGTCGTATCTGACAAACGAGTTTGCTGCCCTTCTTGCCTTCGAGAAGATGATGTGGCTCCGGAAAATATTCAAATTTTCAAAACCAACGACGAAGCTCTATTTGAAGGCTACGTTCCCTGCGAAGACTGCCACCCCTTCGGTGAATTATCCGAAAGGGCCGACTTAGTCTTCAAGGTCAAAGAATACCTATCAAGTGAGTACAAGAAACGGATCACTTTGGAATCGCTTAGTGAAGACTTTGATATTTCTTCTGGTATCTTGCACCGGGCCTTTATGACCATTGCTCAAGAAAGCCCCCAAAACTACTTACTTCGAGTTCGGATGTTCCATGCTAAGAAGCTTTTACGTGAAACCAAGGACTCCGTTGCTTTAGTTGGTTTAAAGGTTGGTATTCCAAACCTTTCTTACTTCAATACCGTTTTCAAGCAGCAAGTCGGCTTAACAGCCGTTCAATACCGCAAGCAAATCAAGTAAGTTTGCTTGTTAATTAAAAAAAGTTTAGAGTAGACAGCGAATTAACCGTTCGCTGTTTTTTATTAGGAGGAACTTTATGTACCAAGATTTAAAAACAAAAGTAGCAGTTATCACCGGTGGTTCGAAGGGAATTGGTAATGCGATTGCCCTACGCTTCGCCCAAGAAAAAATGAATGTCGTGATTAATTACCACTCCGACCAAGCTGGCGCTGATAAGGCTGTCGAAGCAATTAAGAAAAATGGTGGCGACGCCGTCGCCGTCCAAGCAGATGTTTCCAAAGAAGAAGGAATCGAGGCGCTTTTGCAAGCTGCCTTGGATAACTTTGGTGGCATGGATATTTGGGTTAACAACGCTGGAATGGAAATTCAACGCCCTACCCATGAAATTTCACTTGATGAATGGAACAAGGTCTTGAACATTAATTTGACTGGCGTCTTCTTAGGTGCTAAGGCCGCTATCAAGTACTGGTTGGATAAGGGACAGGCCGGCAACATCATCAACATGTCCTCTGTCCACCAACAAATTCCTTGGCCAACATTTGCCTCTTATGCCAGTGCAAAGGGTGGCATGAAACTCTTTACTGAAACAACGGCGATGGAATACGCCCCTGAAAATATCCGAATTAACGCGATTGCTCCTGGAGCAATTAACACACCGATCAACGCCAAAAAATTTGCTGATCCAAAACAATACAAGGAAACCCAATCAATGATTCCAATGCAAAAGATTGGTGACCCTGAAGACGTTGCCTCTGCGGCCGCTTGGTTAGCCTCAACAGAATCTAAGTATGTTACTGGTGAAACCCTCTTCGTTGATGGCGGCATGAAACTCTACCCCTCGTTCCAAGGTGGTAAGGGCTAAACAATTTTATTTCAATAGCAAAAGAGACTCAGCTTAAAAAGCTAAGTCTCTTTTTTGTTTACTGCTAATTAAAATTCATGGCCCGCCTGAAAAACATTGCCATCTGACCGGTTAGCATTAATGTGGTAGCCACTTTCAATACTTTCATGAACAAACCATTGGCTGCGATAAACGGCTGCCTGCAGGTCTCGGCCCATTGCCAAGTGCCCAGCAATCGCAGCAGCAGTCGTACAACCGGCGCCATTAACCATGGCCGCTTCACCTAAGTCTCTTAGTGGCAAAGGCTGAGTACCATCTTTTGTCACTAATAAATCCAATGTTTGACCGGCAATAATTCCTGATCCACCCTTTAAAAAGATATTGGCCTGATAACTTTTAAACAAATCTTCAGCCACCGACGTTAAGGTCCGCTCATCTTGAATTAGTTGGTCAGCAGACCGCCCAGCCAAGGCCAGTCCCTCTTTCAAATTCGGTGTCACAACCGTCGCTAGTGGCAGCAACTTTTCCCGGTAAGCAGCCATAATCGTTTCATCTTGGACAAGACCGCCCTCTTTAAAAGACAAAACCGGGTCAACCACGATTGGTCCCTGATAATCGGTTAAGAAATCAGCCACTAAGTCGACTTGGTCAACTGATGCAAGAAAGCCAACCTTTATAGCGGCCCAATCCTTCACTTGCTTCAAAGACGCCAATTCATCCTGAAAAACAGTGGTTGGGACCGGGCCAATCCTCACGTCATCCTCCATCACTGAAACAATACTAGTAATAGCGGAAAATCCAGCTAGCCCGGCACTCGCAAAAGTTGCAAGGTCAGCCTGCAATCCCCCACCAGACAGTGAGTCAGATCCGGCAATTGTTAGTACTTTTAATACGCCTTCTTCTGGCATTAACTTTTCTCCTCTTAATAAAAAAGGCGGCTGAATAAGCCCCCTTTTTTAAATAACCTTACTTACTAGTAGCGGCTTCTTTTTTCTTGTCAGACTTTTCTTTGTCTTCGTTTTCAGCCTTTGGCTTGTCCCAAGAAACAAAGTCACATTCAGGGTAGCGAGAACAACCGTAAAACTTCCGACCCCGCTTGGTCTTGCGTTCAACAACTTGACCCTTGCCACACTTTGGACAAGGAATGCCAATTTCTTGTACAATCGCCTTCGTATTTCGACAATCCGGGAAACGAGAGCAAGCATAAAACTTACCATAGCGGCCCATCTTGACAACCATTGGCGCACCACAGACCTCACAGTCCATCCCCGCCAACTCATCGTGCATCGTAATCTTTTCCAGCGTCTTTTCAGCACTTTCAACTTCTTTTGAAAATGGCTTATAGAAGCTATCAACTACTGGCACCCATTCTTTTTCACCGACTTCAATGTCATCCAAAGAGTGTTCAACCTGGGCGGTAAACTTCGTATCTGTAATATCGGGGAACTTATCTTCCACAATATTTTGGACAATTTCACCTAATTCCGTTGGCACAAACTTACGGGCATCAATCCGGACATAGTTCCGGCGTTGAATAGTATCCAAGGTTGGCGCATAAGTTGATGGCCGACCAACCCCATTTTCTTCCAAAGCCCGAATCAAGGCCGCTTCAGAATACCGGGCAGGTGGCATCGTAAAGTGCTGTTCTGGGTCCATCTTGGCTAAGTTGACTTCATCGCCTTCTGTTAGGTCAGGCAAAACATTGTCCTTTTCCTTAGCAGCTGGGTAAGCCTTCGTGAACCCTGGGAACTTTGTCTTTGACCCATTAGCATGGAACAAGACGCCGTTTTGTTCCACTGTTACTGCCATCGTATCCAAGACTTCAGGAGTCATCAAGGATGCGACAAACCGTGACCAAATTAATGAATACAACTTAAACTGGTCAGGGGTTAATTTATCCTTGATTGAAGCAGGAGCCCGAGTGACATCCGTTGGGCGGATGGCTTCGTGGGCATCTTGGGCCCCTTCTTGCGGTGTCCCAGCTACAGGCTTATGGCGAGAATACTCTTCTCCCCATTCATCATGGATGTACTGGGCAGCCGCATTCTTAGCGACTGATGATAGCCGTGTTGAATCCGTACGCATATAGGTAATTAACCCAACCTGACCGAGTCCCCGTCCTAAGTTAATGCCTTCATACAACTGCTGGGCAGTCATCATCGTCTTTCTTGTCCGGAACTTTAACTGAGTGTTGGCCACCTGTTGCATGGTTGAGGTCGTAAATGGTGCCTGTGGTTGGCGCTTACGTTCTTTGGCCTTAACAGAAGTTACGGTAAATGGCTTGGACTTATCTAAGTCAGCCAGGACGCCTTGGACGGCATCATTATCTGGCAAAGCCTGCTTCTTGTTATCAAAGCCATAGAAGTTGGCCTTAAACTTGGACTTACCCTTTTTAAATTCAGAATCAATCGTCCAATATTCTTCTGGCTGGAAAGCTTGAATTTCGCGTTCACGGGCAATGATTAACCCTAAGGCAACCGATTGCACCCGACCAGCTGACAAACCACGCTTAACTGTCTTCCACAAAACTGGTGAAATCGAATAACCAACTAAGCGATCGATAATCCGACGAGCCTGTTGGGCATCAACCAAGTCCTGGTTAATGGTCCGAGGTTCCTTAAAAGCGTTTTTAACCGTGTCCTTTGTAATTTCGTTAAAGACCACTCGGTTCTTTTGC
Source organism: Fructobacillus sp. ChS1-6f1-1-27 (assembly GCF_059579415.1). Taxonomy (NCBI): domain Bacteria; kingdom Bacillati; phylum Bacillota; class Bacilli; order Lactobacillales; family Lactobacillaceae; genus Fructobacillus; species Fructobacillus sp. ChS1-6f1-1-27. The sequence goes on from NZ_JCAOER010000007.1 coordinate 41,238, forward strand.
TCTGGATCTAAGTCTAAAATATACTGCAAGTGCCAGGCAATCGCTTCTCCTTCGCGATCCGGATCGGATGCGAGATAAACTTGTTTAGCAGCCTTGGCAGCCTTCTTTAAGTCCTTAATAACCGGACCTTTCCCACGGATATTAATGTACTTTGGCTGGTAGTCTTCTTCAACATCAACACCCAAAGTTGACTTTGGCAAGTCACGGACGTGACCGATTGAAGCCACAACTTGGTAAGTGGAACCTAAGTACTTTTCAATTGTCTTAGCCTTTGACGGACTTTCGACAATCACCAATTTTTTATTAGTCTTTGTCTTACTCGTTTTCTTCCGAGTTGTTTTTTTCTTGGTTTTTGCTTCTACCAACGTATCTTCTCCATCTTTTTCGTTGCTTTGCAGTTTAAATTACCTAAGTAAAACCGACGTTAAAGGCGGCACAAAACAAACAATCGTTAGATTAACCTTACCATGTTAACAAAAGACTTTAAACTTTTGCAAGACTTTCCTACTATAATAGGCCAAATTTCATGGTAACTTTCTCACGGCTTTAATAATATCACTGCTAGTCAAAACTGGCAAAGCCCCTGCCTGAATTAAATCGTTTGTCCCTGCTGAACTCAATTCATTAATTCGTCCTGGCACTGCTAAAACCTGCCGGTTTTCTTGCAAAGCAATATTAGCCGTAATTAAAGAACCAGATCGGCGTTTGGCCTCAATTACAACCACAGCTGAGGTTAACCCAGCAATAATCCGGTTCCGGTCTGGGAAGTGACCTCTTAACGGTGGTTCATTATGCTGGTATTCCGATAGCAATAATCCCTGGTCAGCTACTTGCCTTTGTAAAAAATGGTGGTTACTTGGATATGCCCGATTTAACCCAGTCCCAATCACTCCCACCGGAACACCACCATTAGCAAAGGTTAATTGGTGTGCCATCACATCGACCCCCTTAGCAAGGCCAGATACAACCGCAATACCGGCTTGAACGAGGTCTGGAACTAAGAACCGTAAGCAATCTAAGGCATAGGGTGTTGCTTGCCGCGTGCCAACGATCGCTACATTTGGTAGCTGTAAAGCCCGTAAGTCCCCCTCATAAAATAAAACTAACGGTGGTTGAAAAATTTGCCGTAGGCTCTCTGGGTATTCTTGGTCAAAGTAAGTCAGGTAATTGCCTTGGTAAGCCAGCGCTTGGTTGGTTGCTTTGTCATAGGACACCTCAATTTGCTGGTATGAAAAACTATCAGGGTTTAGTTCTAAAACCAGGGCTAGGGTTAAAAACGGCCAGGGATAAGTCCCTTCCTGGTTTAAATCAACTTGCTGGTTAAAGAACCGGATTAATTGGCTTTCCTTGGCCTTACCGATCCCCTTGGTCAAATGCAGTGCTAGTAAGAATTGTTGGAATGTCATTTTCTTTCTCCTTTATTCGATTAGACGAAGAGAAAGAGAATTTCTTACAAAAAAAGCGACCAATTTGGTCACTTTTCGTTATTAATTCGATTAATTAAACATCCAAGGTCTTACCCTTGACTAATCAAATTCAAAAGGACAGGGTTTAGCCCTGTCCTTCCACAATCTCACTAAGTTCTTCCCAGTGGTTCATTTTTGCTTCAAGGTCTTGGTTGGCCTGGTCCAGGTTTGCTTGAATCTCAGCCGCCTTTTGGTAGTCAGCCCCTGTCTGACTTAAAGCTGCTTCTAATTGGCCGACTCGTTCTTCCAAGGCACTGATGTCATCTTCAATCGTGTCCCATTCTTGCCGTTCTTTATAAGTGAGCTTACGCTTTTTAGACTTTTCATCCTTGGTATCAGCCTTCGAATCACTCGTTTTTGGCTTTTTGTCAGTTTTAGCCTCGCTATTACCTTCAGCTAGGATGTGATCATCCAAGTAAGCAGAAAAAGCACCATTATAGCGGTCAACTTCGCCATTACCAGCCAAGTAGTAGCCATAATCAGCCACCTGGTCCAGGAAGTACCGGTCGTGCGAAACCGTTACGACCGTTCCAGCAAAACGGGCCAAGAAGTCTTCTAAGACGGTTAAAGTCCCGATATCTAAGTCGTTGGTTGGCTCATCTAAGAGCAAAACGTTTGGTTCTTGCAATAAAATTTTCAGCAAGTACAACCGCCGCTTTTCACCACCCGAAAGCTTACGGACCAAAGTACCGTGCATAAATGATGGGAATAAGAACTGCTCTAACAAGTCCTTCGCCGTAATCAAGTCTCCGTTTTGGTCCTTCACCGAGCTGGCAACATCTGTCAAATACTCAATAACTCGCTTGTCGGACGGAATATCTTCTGTTACTTGCGTGTAGTAACCCAAGCGAACAGTCTCACCGACTGTCAGCACACCATCAGTCAATGGGACTTTACCAGCTAAGACGTTCAAAAGAGATGATTTTCCAACCCCATTTGGCCCCGTAATGCCAATCCGGTCACGCTGGCCAAACAACAATGATAGGTTCTTAAAAATGACCTGGTCCCCAAAAGATAGGGTCGCATCCTTCAGTTCGATCACTTTCTTACCCAAACGTTGCTGTCCTAATGAGACCTCGACATCTTGGTCCACTTGAACATTACCAAGCGAGTCTTCCAATTTAGCAAAAGCCTTTTCCCGACCCTTTTGCTTAGTCGTTCTTGCCCGGGCGGACTTATTCATCCAAACTTTTTCTTTTTCATAAAGCTTTTCGCGCTTGTGTTCCGCTGCTGCTTCGATTTCCTGCCGGGTTGCTTTACCGGTCAGATAGTCTTGATAGTTTCCTTGGTACTCGTAGAGTTTACCAAAAGATAATTCAAAGATGCGGTTGGTTACCCGGTCTAAGAAATACCGGTCGTGGGTCACTGTCAGTAAGGCCCCCTGGAACTTAGCCAAGTATTTTTCCAGCCAGGCAATTGAATCAAAGTCCAAGTGGTTGGTCGGTTCGTCTAAAATTAACAAATCTGGCTCTTGAATTAAAACCTGGGCTAAACCAACCCGCTTTTTCTGTCCACCTGACAAATCAGCTACATTTTGTTTTAAATTCGTTAAATGTAACTGCGTTAAAATAGTCTTAATTTGAGCCTCAATAGTCCAAGCATCGTCACGGTCCATTGCCGCTTGAGCTTTTTCGAACCGGTCAGCTGCCTTTTGGCTTTCTGGTTCTGTAGCTAAAAAATCTAAGGCATCCTGGTAGGCACGGATAGTTTGAAAGACAGGCTGGTCACCAGCATAAATTGCATCTAAAACTTGTAAGTGCCCAGCTAAGTCCGGTTCTTGTTCCAAAAAGCCAATCCGGTAATCATTTTGGGTCGTAATTTGTCCGTGGTCAGCAGGTTGCTTGCCGGATAGTGCATTTAACAAGGTTGTCTTTCCAGACCCGTTAACACCAACCAAACCAACCCGGTCACCTTGACTAATTAGAAATGCTAAGTCATCAAAAAGAACTTTTTCACCATAAACTGATGTTAGGTTTTCTACTCGAAATTGTTTCATACAGTTCATTATACTGAAAAAGAACGAAATTTTCTCATCTAATCGTGCTAAAATAAACAGAAGTATAAGAAATTAGGCCCTTTACATGTTCACTTGGATTAATTGGATAAAAACAAACAAAATTGGGGCAATCATGTTGGCAGTCTTCACCTTCGCCACCTTTGTCCTAATCTCGTCACTGGCCCAGCAAAACCAGCTGACAACCCGTCCAAATAACGTCGCTCTTCGGACCGGCCCTGGACTTAGTTACAAAAAAATTACCACCCTTTCCTCCGGTACTAAACTAACCGTTGTTAAAAAGAATAATGGTTGGTGGGAAGTTAAACGTGGCAATAATCAGCGCCTTGGCTGGGTCGCCTCCTGGGTTGCTAACAATACTCACTTAAAGACTGCTACCGAACTATCAGAAGCCACAATTGTTTTGGACCCCGGTCACGGGGGTTCTGATACTGGGGCGATTTCAACTGATAACAAGCATTACGAAAAGACTTATACGTTAAGAACTGCCAAAATCACGCAAAAACTGCTTGAAAAAGCCGGTACCCGGGTTTTGATGACCCGGACAACTGATAAGGTCATCCCACTGCTGTACATTCCTCGTACGGCTGAAAAGTACGATGCCGATGCCCAGATTTCTTTCCACTTTGATTCATCCGAATCGGATAACTCTGCTTCTGGTATTTCACAGTACTACTACAACGATAACTCACTTAACCTGGTTAAAGCGATGAATTCTTCCTTTAACAACATGCCACTGACAAACCGGGGCTACCAGTCGATGGCCTACCTAGTGATTAAGGACGTCACTCGACCAGCAATCTTGCTTGAAAATGGGTTTATCAATGATGACAAGGACTTCTCTTATATCCGAAGCACTAGTTACCAGAAAAAAATTGCTAAAAACATCAAGACTGGGTTAATTAACTACCTAAAAGTTGAATACCCCAATAACAATTAACACTTAGTTCTAAAAAGGCCCAGGTTCGCGGTAATACCGTTGACCTGGGCTCTTTTATTTGCAAATAAAAACAGCACCCTAACGGGTGCTGGGTAGGTAGATAGATACTACCTCAGTTGGTTGCCTTTATTATAGCATGGTCTTTGTCGGCAGACAAGGTTGGCAACGTCTCTGCCAACCTACCACCACACAAATAACTTCTTGTTAGGCCCAGCCTAATTCACTAATCGTCGAGCTAATCAAAGGCGTCTGCCAATTTTCACCCAAAGCCAGGGTAACCAAGGCAGAGTGGAAAACCAACCAAGCTTCCACCTGATCTTTCATCAAGGCCTCCGTCATCGTTAGGATAAAGGCTGGTCCATCCTGACGGTCGGCCAAGCCATGGAAGACAAGTTCCATGTCAGCCAAGTCAACCTCAGCCAAAAGTGAACTAGCAATTTCCAAGTTAACCACTGCCGGACTTTGCTCACTGGCCTTTTCAAAGACTGCTTGAAGGGCTTCTTCTGATAAGTCAGTTGCCGTCTTAGTCACAATAACTGGTACATCGACTTCCGCAGCCGCTTCCGTCACCTTTTCCTGTAAGTTTTCATCCAAGCCGTCGTTCAGATAAACCCCTGCAAAGCGGCCACCAGATACTTTTAAAGCAGTCGTTAAAAAGAAGGCCTGGTCAGCGGGGGCCAATTCTCCTTGGCCACCAAATTCCTGGCCTGTATAAGCCAACAGCACCAGTCGGTCTCCCGCTGTTTGCAAGGCATTATCAACCAATTCTTGGACAACTTGTTCATGGATCGCTGGCCAATTCCCTAAGAATTCCTGGTAGGCCTGGTCTAACTCTGCCTTCATTTCAGCCTTTTTGATTGACGAGAGGTCCCGCTCATCAACAGCCTGAGCTCCACCATCTTTGACTTGTGACCAAATAACTTCTTTCGAAAATTCATCCACAATCGCATCAGCCTGCCAAACCACGGCATCCGGGTTCTTTTGGTCCAACATATTCTTGAAGGGGGTAAACTTATCATTTGGTCCAAGAGCCATTGGGACAGCTAAGGCTGCTTGAGCAATCGCTTTTTTCTGTTCAAAAATCTCAGTAATTTTCATTATTTATCCTATCAATACTGCGAAAGCCAGCTGAAACCAGCTGGCTTTTCAAGTTCTTATTTACCTGTTTAAAAGAAGTTCATCGCATAAGAGCCACGGAAAGTATCACCGGCAGCCAAAACGTTGACACCAAACTTTTCCTTAAAGTTACCACTGGAATCAACTGTATCGGCAATTCCCCACCAGGGTTCAACCGCAATAAAAGGTGCGTCTTTTCCAGCGGGTGTCCAAATACCGACAAACTGGGCATTTTCAACGATCATTTCCATGCCGTGCTGGTTGGCCAACCTTGCCAGCAAGAAACTCGTCTTTTGCCGGTCCAACTTCAGGATAATCGCATCATCATGGTAGTCTTCTTGGCGCAAACGGAGTGGAATATTGGAGTTAAACGGAATTGGTACGTTCGGGTTGGAGTAAGGACCAACCAAACGAATCCGGTCATAAACCTTTTCTGGGGTCACAGACAAGTAGTAGTCCGAGAATTTCCCACCATCAAGCGGCAGGTTAAAGGCCGGGTGGCCTCCAACTGAGAAGAATAATGATTCTTGTTCAGCCGGATTTTTCACGATGTAATCAACCTTTAATTCAGTCCCAACCACCGTAAAGACCACGTCAAAGGAAAAAGCAAACGGATAAATCCGTCGTGTTGACTCCGAATCTTCCAATCGTAGCCGAACAGCATCGTCTTGCTGACTGATGACAGTAAAGTCCATATTCCGGGCAAAACCGTGCTGGTTCATATAATAAGTCTGACCGGCTAATTGGTATTGGTCCCCTTGCAACCGACCAACGATGGGGAAAAGGTTAGGCGCATGACGGCCCCAATACATGGGATCACCGTACCAAATGTACTCTAGTTCCGCTTCCTTATTCCAAGCAGAAATCAGTTCCGCACCGTGTTCACTGATTTCAACCTTTAACTTGTCATTTTCCAGGATTATCATACTTTTATTTTACTATCCTTTAAGATTAAAGACAATTTAATTCTGCTTTGGCCACTCTTTTTCATCAACCTCTGACCGTTTGGCCCGGGGAAAGTAGTTTTGATAAGAGGACTGCAGGACTGCCTTGGAAACATGGGTGTAAATCTGGGTCGTCGATAAATTGGCATGCCCTAGCAGTTCTTGGACAGTCCGCATATCGGCGCCACGGTTTAACAAGGTAGTAGCAAAGGTATGACGAAGCATGTGCGGGTGGATTTTACCGGTTAGAGTCGTCTTATCCATCAACTGGTTCAAGATGTACGTGATGCCAGCAGAAGTCAGTGGTCCACCCTTGGCATTCAAGAAAACAATTTGACGGTTTCTGTCCCCCTTTTTCTTAGCCGCCAAATCAGGCCGACACTCTTTCAAGTACTCAGCCACTGCCTTTTTTGCATAAGAACCAAAGGGTACAAACCGGTCCTTGTTCCCCTTTCCATGGATTAAAACCAGCCGCTGGTCTAAGTCAACTTGCCCGATTGTTAAGTTAGCTAATTCTGAAACTCGGATTCCTGTGGCAAATAAAAATTCCAACAAAGCTGAATCCCGTTGCCAAAGCGGGTGGTCATCTTGGTCATAAGCCACTTTAAAGAGTTCTTGAATTTCATTATCATAGAAAAATTCAGGCAAGTGGGCCTGGTGTTTCCGTAGGGCAACACCCTCAAAGGGGTTATCGACTGCCTCTTCTTCACTAATCAAATAGGAATAAAAGTTCTTCAAACTCGAAACCTTACGGGCAATTGTTGTTCGCGCCAAAACCTGGTCATATAAACTAGCCAAGTAGACCCGGACATCCAAGCTCTTAACGGCGGTAAAACCAGCAAATCCGCCAGTCTCTTCCAAGTACTTGCGAAAGGCCTCAATATCTTTTCGATAGGCCATAATCGTTTGCTCAGAGTAACCCCGCTCCGCTTTTAAATATTCTTGGTATTGTTTTTGTTCACGCGTCTCCATGTTTTAATTATAACTTTATAATGGTTAAGAAGAACTTAAGATTGTTATGATTTGGCTAATGAGCCCCCATTTGACAGCCTTTCGCTGTATAGTAGTCCTAATAAGAAAAGTATATGGAGGCTTTTTATGAATTTACCAGTAACTTCAACATCTGATTACTTGCGTCATGTTATGTCATTGAAGCGGGTCAAGTTTGATGCCTTCTTCCTACAATTCCGTGACAACGTCTTAAACAACCGTGACCAACGTGAAGCTTGGAAGACCGGTCAAACCTTTCAACCAACCCACCACCAAGCAAAAGATTTGCTAAACAAACGTGTTTCCACCAACAATGACCGCTATTCTTATGGCAGTCGAGCTGCTAAACACCATATTGAATTTTAAAAGCCGGTACGGCTTTTTTTATTTGCCTGACAAATTCAAACTAAAAGAGGATTGCTTAAAGCAGTCCTCTTTTTTAGTACTCTAGTTTTTAAATGAGTGGATTGGTGCTGGCACATGGCCCCCACGGTTGATAAAGTCAGCAGATGACTTATCAACGACTGGCATCACTGGTGCAGTTCCAAGCAAACCACCATAATCAATCATATCGCCGACCTTAGCCCCGTTGGTTGGCAAGATTCGGACAGCAGTGGTCTTGTTGTTTTGGATTCCAATAGCGGCTTCATCCGCAATCATCGCTGAAATCGTCGTAGCTTCTGTATCACCAGGAATAGCGATCATATCAAGCCCAACGGAACAAACAGACGTCATCGCCTCTAATTTGGCCAATGAGAGCGTTCCAGCCTTGACGGCATCAATCATCCCCGCATCTTCAGAAACGGGAATAAAGGCCCCTGACAAGCCTCCAACACCTTGTGAGGCCATCACGCCACCTTTTTTAACGGCATCGTTTAAGAGCATCAAAGCAGCAGTTGTACCGTGGGTTCCAACTTGTTCCAAACCAATTTCTTCCAAGACTTCAGCAACTGAGTCACCACGGGCGGGTGTTGGTGCCAGTGACAAGTCAACGATACCAAATGGTACGTCCAACCGTTCAGCCGCAATTGAGCCAACCAATTGGCCAACCCGGGTAATCTTAAAGGCGGTCTTTTTAATCGTTTCGGCAACCGTCGTAATTGATTCACCCTTCACTTGTTCCAAGGCTCGCTTAACCACCCCAGGTCCAGAAACACCAACGTTAATCACAACGTCTGGCTCTGAAACCCCGTGAAAGGCTCCTGCCATGAAGGGGTTATCTTCAACAGCGTTAGCAAAGACAACCATCTTAGAGTTAGCAGTATCTGACTTATCGGTAATTGCCTTAATGGTTTCACCCATCAACTTCACAGCATCCAGATTAATTCCGGCTTTTGAAGAACCAATGTTCACTGATGACATCACCACATCGGTCTCGGTCAAAGCATTTGGCAAAGACTTAATCAAAGCCAAGTCGCCATGAGAAAAGCCCTTTTGCACTAAGGCAGAGTATCCACCAATGAAGTCAACGCCAACTTCTTTGGCAGCGTCATCCAGCGCATGGGCCAAAACCAAAATTTCCTTTTCGTCGGCTGAACCGGCAATCAAGGAAATTGGGGTAACGGAAATCCGCTTATTGGTAATGGGAACCCCGTGTTCTCGTTCAATTTGTTCAGCAACCTTAACCAAGTCCTTGGCATAAGTGGTGATCTTTTGGTAAACGTTTTTAGCGGTTTCTTCAACGGTTCCGCCAACTGTATCTAGCAGTGAAATTCCCATCGTAATGGTCCGGATATCAAAGTTATCCTCTTGGACCATCTTAATCGTTTCTTGAATCTGTGTTGTATCCATAATGAACTATCTCTAATTATTCCAAATTAAACTCGGGCCATCGTATCAAAAATTTCTTCACGTTGGACATGAACAGTCACACCCATTGAAGCGCCTTCTTCTTTCAAGGCCGCGTGCACTTCGTTAAAGGCATCGGCCTCATCAATGGCCACTAACATTGACATCGTAAAGGTCTTGGACATGATGGTTTGTGACATATCCAAAATGTTGACACCATGCTTCGACAAAGTCGTGGCGATTCCGGCCACAATGCCAGTTTGGTCTTGGCCAACAACAGTTACAACAGCTTTAATCATTTTGCTTCTCCTCTTTTACGAACACTAACTAAGGTCAGACGACGTCGCCAGTATAAGGCAACTTAGCCAACTTTTCTAAGTCGTAATCAGCTAAGTCCTCAATCTTTTCCAAATAAGCAGTCAATGACCGAGCAATCATCAGATTCAAGGTCACATCGTCTTCTTTAATCACAACGACTGGAATCCCCTTAGCGTGGGCATAGCCAATTTCCCAAGCAGTCCCAGAATCAGTATCAGCATCATCAAAATCAGCCAAAGCAACCATTACATCGCAAGCATCAATTGCATCAACGTCCGACCCATAAGCAGCCTTTTGCCATGGCTCTGAAAACAATTCAAATTCTTTGTGTTGGTGCTTGCGTGGTGAAAAGACATCCCCAACCTGCTCATGGTCATCTAAGACCTTTTCCAGGCGTTCTGCCTTTTTGATTTGCCGGTCTGAAAAAAATGGCCCGGCCAAATAAATCCGCTTTGACATCGGTATTCTCCTTTATTTATCTCTTTTTTCTAGTTTACCAAAGGTCTATGACAAAAATGGGACATTCTCGGCCACAATTGCCTTTAAAATCTGAACAATTGAAACCTTTTACTAACAATGTTTGCCTTTAACTAAAACGGTACTCGCGGTGACCATCTTGCCAACCAACAAACTGGCACAAGTCTGTTCCTGATGGTGCATTCGTTTTGGTATTTTTGCTTGAGTCAAAGAGCTGGGACTGGAAAATTTCTTCATATTCCGTCACTGAAACCCAGTGCCGGTCTGAAAGCATTTGGTCAACGGCACCACTAATGTGCTGGTCAAAACCTGGCACTAATTGAACAGAGTACAGTTCGGCTTCTGCCCCTGACCCGTATGAGAAGACGCCCAACTCCTGTCCGGCTTTCACTCCACCCTTTGCTAGCAAAGACAGCAAAGATAGGTAAACCGAACCGGTATAAAGGTTGCCAACGTAACGACTATAGTACTGAGAAGCCATCAGGGCTTCTTTCAAATGGTTTTGTTGGGCTGAACTAGCCTGGTCCATGATTTGGTCCAAGGCCTTCTTACCCATCTTCGTATATGGCAAATGAAAGGCAAAACCGGCCAAGTCATCCAAGGCCAAACCGGTTTTAGCAGTAAACTTCCCCCACAAATCCAAGAACATTTCCTTGTAGATGTCTGTTGAGAGATGACCATCGACTAAGGCCGTGGTTGAATCAACTGGCCGCCAGAAGTCTTTCACGTCTTGGCTCATGTAAACCGAATTGTCCTTGATTTCAGCAATTCTTGGATTAGCACTGACAACCATTGCAATCGCACCAGCCCCTTGGGTAACTTCCCCAGGCGTACTTAACCCATACCGGGCAATATCGGCCGCAATCACCAAGGCTTCCTTGTCTGGATGCAAGGTAACGTAGTCCTTGGCCTGCATCAAACCATAGGTACCAGCATAGCAAGCTTGCTTCATTTCAATCGTCCGGCTATAAGGCGAAAGTCCTAAGAGCTTTTGAGCAAAGACCGCTGACGACTTGGAGTTGTCAATCCCAGATTCAGTGGCAAAGACAACCATATCGATTTGGTCCTTGTCTTTTGGGGTCAGAATTTGCTTCGCCGCATTGACCCCCATCGTCACCACATCCTCATAATTTGGAATAACGGTTTGCACACTTTGGCCAATCCCAATCGTATACTTATCAGGTTCATCACCACGGGCCTTGGCCAATTCCACCAAATCTAAGGCAAATTCTGGCGTGTAAAAGGCGATTTGATCAATACCAACTGCCATGTTTTCTTCCCTTCTCATAGCTAAAAAGGCGCCTAAGCGCCCAATCTGCTTGTTCTTATTCGTAAAGTGCTTTTACCTTTTGTTGGATGCTTTCCGAGTTAATAAATTCATCATAAGTCGTATCCAACCGGTCAACTACACCATTAGCTGACACTTCCACAATATGGTTAGCTGTCGTTTCCAAGAACTCGTGGTCATGAGAAGTCATGATAACAGAACCCTTAAAGTCCGCAACCGCATCGTTTAGTGACTGAATTGATTCCAAATCCAGGTGGTTGGTTGGGTCATCCAAAATTAAGACGTTGGCCTTTAGCAACATTAACTTGGCCAAGACGATTCGGACTTTTTCGCCCCCGGACAATACTTTAATTTGCTTCAAGGCATCATCGCCCTTAAAGAGCATCTGGCCCAACATCCCACGTAGTGAGGTATTGTCCTTTTGCTCCTCTTCTGCAAAGTCACGCAACCAGTCCAAGATAACCATTTCCTGGTCATCAAAGTTATCATTCAAATCCTTAGCTAAGTATGACTGTGAGGTCGTAACCCCCCAAGTAACGGAACCAGCATCTGGTTCCATTGTACCGGCCATAATTTGCATCAAAGTAGTCGTTGCCAGATCAGACTTGGACAAGATTGCCAGCTTGTCGCCTGGACGGCCAACAAAGGAAATGTTATCCAAAATCTTTTCGCCATCAATCGTCTTTGAAATCCCCTCGACCTTCACCAGGTCATTCCCCATTTCACGGTTGATTGGGAAAGAAATATAAGGGTACTTACGTGATGACGGCTTAATATCGTCCAAAGTGATCTTATCTAACTGCTTCTTTCGGGCAGTCGCCTGCTTAGACTTCGAAGCGTTGGCAGAAAAGCGGGCAACGAATTCTTGCAGTTGCTTAATCTGTTCTTCCTTCTTAGCATTTTGCTGAGAAGCCAACCGCTGAGCCAACTCGGCTGATTCACGCCAGAAGTCATAGTTCCCAACAAAGGGCGTAATTTTACCGTAGTCGACATCCAAAATGTTGGTTGAAACTACGTTCAAGAAGTGTCGGTCGTGAGAAACCACAATCACAAGGTTTTCAAAGTCGGCCAAGAAGTCTTCCAACCAAGCAATTGTTTGCACGTCCAACCCGTTGGTCGGCTCATCCAAGACCAAGATATCAGGGTTACCAAACAAAGCTTGGGCCAACAAGACCTTCACCTTGTCATTTTCGGTTAATTCACCCATCAAAGTTTGTTGCATCGAGTCATCAATGCCAAGCTTGGTCAACAACTGAGCCGCTTCGGCTTCGGCATTCCAACCATCTAATTCTTCAAATTCCGCTGACAAATCACCAACGCGAACACCGTCTTCATCTGAAAAGTCAGGCTTAGCGTAAATGGCATCCATCTCAGTTTTGACTTCATACAAGCGCTTATGACCTTGGATAACTGTATCCATCACCGTTGATTCGTCAAAGGCAAAGTGGTCCTGCTGCAAAGAAGACATCCGGGCATTTTGAGGGATTGAAATTACCCCTTCAGTTGGTTCTAATTCACCCTGGAGTAACTTCAAAAAAGTTGACTTGCCGGCCCCGTTGGCACCGATAATACCGTACGTATGGCCAGGAACGAGCTTTAGGTTAACATCCTGGTAAAGCTTCTTACCAGAAAAAGAAAATGACATTTCTGAAACTGTAATCAAGAATTTGTCCTCCAATTATAGTTGAAAAAAATAAATTTATCTTTATCCATTTTAACAAAAAAACGTCCCAAAAAGGACGTTTTAACACAATAATTTAAATATCTTGGTACCCGCCATCAACTAGTGTGACGTTTTCGTCAGGATCTGACCGAGTGTCAGCCCAGAAAGTAAACAGCGTCAAGACAAAGTACAAGGCAGCCAAATAATAGCCGTAACCATCATCAGCCCAATCCCCATACCAAGTCGTTACCACAGCAAACAAAGCTGCTTGGGCAAAAATCCAGTAAAAACGTAGACCCTTTTTCCGGATTTGGTAGCCAAAGTACAAGGCAAAACCGCCATTCAAGACAAAGTAAACCCAAAAAATCTGGCTAATATCAGACCAGTGGAGCTTATCGGCTGCAAATGGCACAATAATCGCCACAACGACCATTACTAACAAGTTATAAAACCAAGCTGATTGGTGTAATTTGTTCAGCAAGTTACGCATCTAAAAACCTCATTAATCCTAAATCAATAGTTAAATTATAGGCTGTTTTGCCCCATTCGGCAAGTATTTTGCCAATTCAAGGATTTATTTTACCATATTTTGCAGTTCAACCAAGGTTGAAATTGCCGAAAGTGTATAAAGCGGTGCCGTTTCCGCCCGCAAAATCCGCGGTCCAAGACCGGCTGGTGCAAAATTGGCCGCAGTCAATTGTTGGACTTCTTCTTCAGACAAGCCCCCTTCAGGGCCAAAGACAACAACGAGGTGGTCATTTACTTGACTATTTTGGACCGCTTGCACTAGCGTAGCACTCTCACCTTGCTTTGCAGATTCTTCCCAAGCGACCAAGCCCTGGTTCTTTTCAAGGGTCAAAAGCTCATCCCAATTTTTCAATTCAATTGTTGGGACTTGCAAGCGGTGAGACTGTTCAGCTGCATTGAGCGCAATCTTTTTTAACCGAGCCAACCGCTTTTCTTGCTGCTTACCCCAAAAAACAACCGTCCGTTCCATCTCCGTCAAAATAATCCGATGAGCGCCTAGTTCTGTCGCCTTTTGGACAAACCAGTCTGTCCGGTCGTTTTTCACTGGCGAAACGACTAACGTCACTTGGATAGGTAACTCAACTTGCTGGTCGAGGTCTTCTAACACATCGATTACCGCTTGGTTTTCATCTAGGACTGCTACTTGCCCCAAAACCAAGTGTTGGTTCTGGTCGACAAATTCCGCCTTGGTTCCAACTTTAGCTCGAAGCACCCGAACTAAGTGGTGGTAAGTCTCGCTTGGTTGGTTTAAAACAATCTGCCCATCAATTGTATCAGTTAAAAAATAACGGTGCATAGTTACTCCTTATGCCTCTAACTCACCCTTTTTAGCGACAAAAGCATGCCAGGTGCCCTGTTTCATTTCTTGGATAATCAAAAAGCCCTGGTCCAATAATGCTTGTTCGATTGAACCTTTCACGTCGTCATAAATGCCTGAGACCAAGAAAATCCCACCGGTTGCTAGCCGAGGATAAACCTCGGGAATTAAAGGCGTAATCACATCGGCTAAAATGTTGGCCATCACTAAGTCTAAGTCGTGCCATTCAGCTGGTACATCTTTCATCAAATCAGAAGCAACCACTAAAACATCTTTAGCAACCGGGTTAAGTGCCAGGTTTTCTTTGGCCGTTGTCACCGCGTCTTGGTCAATATCAGTGGCTAACAAGTCACCAACACCCAAGTGTTTAGCGGCCACCGCTAAAACACCCGACCCAGTCCCAACATCGATTGCTTTTTCACCACCACGGACAACCATTTCAAGCGCTTGGAGCATTAAAGCGGTTGTGGAATGTGTTCCAGTTCCAAAAGATTGGTCAGGGTCCATCACAATTAACTTCTCTTGGTCCTGGACTTTTTGATAGTCCTCCCAAGCGGGGACAACTGTAAAGTGGTTGGTAACCCGGGCCGCGTGGTAATAGTTTTTCCACTCATTTTCCCACAGACTAGAATCTAACCGGGTCGATTCCACTGGTTCTGGGTCAATCGTCAGCCCCCGAGCGCTTAAGTCGACTAGTCCCTGCGTAAATCCCTGGACTAGGTCGTCGAAGTTTGGAACACTAATATCTTGGTAAACCGTTACCGATACTAAGCCCTTGGCATCAGCATCTCCCAGTTCAGCCCCATCAGCCCCAGCTGCAACCAAAGTGGCCACGGCAATGTCTTGAAGTTCAGCTGGCACCTGCCAGACAATTTTTTGATAAGTGATCATCTTGATTCCTTCTTCTAAATAAAAACCAGGAACAAGTCTGTTCCTGGTTAAACTAGTCTTGGTTAATTTGTTCTTGATTAGTAATTTCAACGGGTGCTACATGGTCTAACTGGGTTTCAGCAACCTCGCTTTGACCATCTTCATCAACTAAGAAATCAACTACCACCTTTCCCGTGGTGTGGTGGCCAGCAACATCTTGGTTGGCAAAGCGGATATTATCAGCGGTTAAGCCTTGGTAGACCTTGGTAACGGTTGGCTTAATCGCACCATCATCAAGCAAGGTTGCCACTTTGGCCAAAATTTCACCTTGCTCTGCCAAGTTAAAGTCTTCGTTGCCCCGGGCTAGCATAAAGATCCAGGCAAATGAAGCAGCCTTACTCTTCAAGTCTCCCAAGTCAACTGGCAAGGTTGTATCCACAATCGCCGCAATTTCACCATAAGGCTTAATTGTTTGAACCATCAAATTCCAATAAGCCGTTGTATCCTGTAAGTTGGCAATATAGTCAACGGTTGGATGGTCGATGGCAGCCAACTGCTGGACTAAGTCTTCATGGTAGTCTAAAACAAAGTCGGCACCAAGTTTACGGACCCAATTTTTGGAGTCCGTTGAGCCAGCCGTGGCAATAACTGTTAAGTCCAGGTACTTGGCCATTTGGATCAAGACAGACCCAACACCACCAGCACCATTAATAATCAAAACTGTTTTACCAGTCCCAGCACCTTCTTCAACTGGCAAATGAAAGCCATGGTGTAAAACATCATAAGCCGTAATCGATGTTAATGGCATTGCGGCTGCATCAACATTATCCAATGTTTTTGGGGCTTGAGCAATCAAGTCCGCATTGACGGCTTGGTAAGTAGCATCAGCTCCAGATTGAAGCTGTTTACCAGCATAAAAGACCCGGTCACCCACTTCAAACCCGGTCACCTTCTTACCGACTTCTTCAACTTGGCCAACGACGTCTAAACCAAAAATCCGAAAGGCCCCAGTATCCTGGTAACCAGCCCGCATCTTGGTATCGACCGGGTTAACCGCCGAAGCCAAAACCTTAATTAAGACTTCATCAGCCTTCGGACGGGGCTTTGGTACCTCTCGGTGGATAAAAGCATCTGGTTCCTTCAAGGAACCATTCCGAATGACGCCAACCGCATCCATTTTTGGCCGAAAATGGTCAACAAAGTTTTGAAAAACATTTTTTAATGACATTAAAAATCCCTCTTCACGAATAACTCTAGTTACAGGTTATTCTAAACTTGTGTCGGACTATTTTCAAATATGTGAATCACGTTTCAAAGTGACTTCTTCTTAATTACCCCGAGCGTACTTTTCATCCTCGTCGGTCTTCAAGACCGCCATAAAGGCTTCTTGTGGAACGGTAACGGTTCCAACCGCCTTCATCCGAGCCTTCCCACGCTTTTGCTTGTCTAACAACTTTGCCCGGCGGTCAGGGTCACCGGTGTGAATTTTCGAGGTAACATCCTTCCGGTAAGCCTTAATATTCGTCCGAGCTAAAATCTTGTTTCCGATGGCCGCTTGAACTGGGATTTCGAAGTTTTGCCGTGGAATAATTTCCTTTAGCTTAGACGTAATAATCCGACCACGTTCTGCCGCAAAATCACGGTGAACAATAAAGGATAAGGCATCAACCTTTTCAGAGTTTAACAAGATATCAATCTTAACCAAGTTGGCAGGTCGGTAACCAGCTAACTCGTAGTCCAAGGAAGCATACCCCCGCGTAGAAGACTTTAGCTTATCGAAGAAATTAAAGATAATTTCTGACAATGGCAAGTAGTATTTGACGTTGACTCGGTTCTCATCCAAGTATTCCATCGTGTCAAATTCGCCCCGTTTACGCTGGGCAAGTTCCATCACTGCCCCAACATACTCGTTTGGTACCATGATATTACCATGGATATAGGGTTCTTGGATTTCTTTAATTTGCTGAGATTCTGGTAATTCAGACGGGTTTTCGATCATCAAGGTTTCATTATCAACCGTCGTGACTTCATAAGTAACTGATGGTGCAGTCGTTACCAAGTCTAAGTCAAATTCACGTTCCAACCGTTCCTGGATAACATCCATGTGCAAAAGGCCCAAAAAACCAACCCGGTAACCAAAGCCCAAGGCTTGCGACGTTTCTGGTTCAAAAGTCAAAGCCGCATCGTTTAATTGCAACTTTTCCAAGGCTTCCCGCAAATCACCGTACTTAGCATTGTCAGCTGGATACAATCCGGAATATACCATCGGCGTCATTGGTTGGTAACCGGGCAATGGTTCGTCAGCTGGATTATCAACCAAGGTCACCGTATCACCCGAATGAGTAGTTTGAATATCTTTAATCGAAGCAGTCAAATAGCCGACATCGCCAGCCATCAGGTAATCACGTTTTTGGGCATCAGGAGACATCACCCCAACTTCCGTGACCTCGTATTCTGCGCCGGTGTTCATCATTCGAACCTTATCACCGGGCTTCACCACCCCTTCTCGGACCCGGATGTTGACCACTACCCCACGGTAGGCATCGTACTGAGAATCAAAAATCAAGGCTCGCAAAGGTGCTTTCAAATCCCCATCAGGTGCTGGAAAGTCCGAAACGATCCGTTCCAGTAATTCTGGAATTCCGATGCCTTGCTTGGCAGAAACTAAGACCGCATCTTCGGCATCCAAGCCAATCACATCTTCAATTTCCCCCTTCACCTTATCAGGGTCAGCAGCAGGCAAATCAATCTTATTGATAACTGGCAGAATTTCAAGGTCGTTTTCAATTGCCAAATAAACGTTAGCCAGGGTCTGAGCCTCAACTCCTTGGGCAGCATCAACCACCAAGATTGCCCCCTCAGCCGCAGCCAAAGACCGAGAAACTTCATAAGAAAAATCAACGTGTCCAGGGGTGTCAATCAAGTGAAAAATATAGTTTTCACCATCATTGGCCTTGTAGTGGACCTCAACGGCATTCAATTTAATCGTGATACCACGTTCCCGCTCCAAGTCCATCGTATCCAAGAGCTGGTTTTGCATATCGCGTTCAGCGACCGTTTCAGTTTGTTCCAAAATCCGGTCGGCAATTGTCGACTTTCCGTGGTCAATATGGGCCACAATCGAAAAGTTACGAATGTGTTTCTGCCGTTTTTTTAGTTCTTCAAGCGTTAAATCTGCCATTAATGTCCTACTTCTTAAAGTGATTTCTTACCCTCTATTTTACAGGAATTTCCCCCGTAACAAAACTGTTTTATTAAAACGAAGGTGATTTCAAGCAAAAAGGATGGTAAAGTCCAATTCACCATCCTTTTATATAAGTATGCTTATAATAGTCTTTATTTGATAACGATTTGTTCAATATCACCCAAACCAGCAATCAATTTATTCAAAGCCGTCAATTGAGCGTAACGGTTGTTCTTGACCGCCTTCTTTGGATCATTAACCAAAGTGTTGTCAAAGTAGTCAGCGATTGGTTTTTGCAAGGCAGCCAGAGCCTGGTACAAAGCTTCTGCTCCCTGGTCTTCCAACTTAGCTAAGTCCAAATCAGCACTTGCTTCATACAAGGCCTTTTCTTGGTCATTAGCCAATAGATCGGCCTTTACGGCTGCCTCAACTGGTTCCTTAGCTGCCAAGCGACTAACTCGTGACAAGGCTTCCATCACATCACGGAAGTTGTCGTCCTTAGCATGGCTAGCCAAAACGTTAGTCCGGTCCAAAACATAGACCATATCACCATCGTGAACATCAGCCGTTCCAGCTGAAACAATGTCAGAACGGATGCCATCATCAGCCGCCAACTTCCGGACCCGGTCCGTCAAGAATGAAATGATTTGAGCCAAGTCTGTATCGGCCACTGCCTGGTTTTGATTCTTAAACCCAGCCAAAACATCCGCTAAGTTCAAGTGCCAATCATGAGCTGCCAATGTCCGAACAACACCGGTTGCCGCCCGACGGAGTCCATAAGGGTCATTGGCACCCGATGGGATCAAGTCCGCGGCAAAGAAGGTCACAATTGAATCTAATTTGTCAGCAATCGCCAAAATTGCCCCAACCTTTGACTGGGCCACTTCGCCGGTAGCAGAAGTTGGCAAGTAGTGTTCCAAAATCGCATGGGCAACAGCATCGTTTTCGCCAAAGAGCTTAGCGTAGTGTTCACCCATCACCCCTTGTAACTCGTCAAATTCACCAACCATACCAGTCATCAAATCAAACTTGTAGATTTCAGTTGCCCGGTTCAAGTCAGATAGTTCGTCAAAAGACAAGCCCAAGGCCTGTCCTAACTGACCGGCCAAACCACGGACACGGCCCATATGTTCGTAAACCGTTCCAATCTTTTCATGGAAGACCAACTTTTGAACCCGGTCCATGTAGTCGCTAATTGATTTTTGCTGGTCTTCTTGGTAGAAGAAAACGGCATCTTCAAGGCGGGCAACCAAGACCTTTTCGTTTCCGGCAATGACATTGTCCAGATTGTCTTCATTTCCATTTCGAACAGATAAGAAGTGTGGTAACAATTGACCATCTTCATCGGTCACAAAGAAGAACCGTTGGTGGTCACGCATTGACGTAATCAAGACTTCCTTTGGCAAATCAAGGTACTTGTCGGCAAAGTTACCAGCAAAGGCAGTTGGCCATTCAACAATGTTGTTAACTTCTTCAAGCAAGTCCTGGGCATGGTCAGTCGACAAGTCCAAGTGCCAGCTTTGGTCCTTAGCAATCTTTTCCAACTGAGCCTGGATGGTTTGCTTTCGCTTGTCAGCATCCACCACTACAAAGGCCTGGTTCAAGTCAGCTTCATAGCTAGTTGCTGACTTAACTTCAACGTTTTCAGTTGATAAGAAACGGTGCCCACGAGTGTGGTTACCAGTCCTAACATCCAAAACGGTAAAGTCAACGACTTGACTATCAAGCATCGCCACTAACCAACGGATTGGTCGAATATAAGAAAAGCGGTGGTTTCCCCACTTCATATAGGTTGAAAAGGTCATCTTTTCAACCACTTCTTCTCCCAACTTAGCCAAAATTTCACCGGCGGGCACCCCAGCAATTTCTGTCTTAGCCCAGAGGTAACCATCTTTTTCAATCAGGGCTTCTGGAGTCGTCTTTTGACCGCGGGCAAATCCCTGAGCGGCCTTTGACCAGTCACCATTATCGTCTTTAGCCCGGTCAACAGAAGGACCACGCTTCTCTTCTTCAACAGCCTGTGACCCGTCAGCCAAGTCTGTTAATTGCACGGCAAGGCGGCGTGGCGTTGAGAAGGGCTTGATTTGCCCGTAGTCCAAGCGCTGGTCTTTCAAGAAGTCAGTGACCCGGTCAACTAACTGCTTTTCAGAACTCGTCACTAAATGGGCTGGCATTTCTTCCAAACCAATTTCTAAAATAAAGTCTGCCATTAGTCTTGGTCCTCCTTTTTCGCATACTTACCATTCTTACCAAGGTACTTTTCACGAAGTTCTTCATCCTTCAAAAGCGGGAATCCGAGCTTGGCCCGTTCTTCGATAAAGACTTTTGACACTTGACGGGCCATTGTCCGAATCCGGTGCAAGTAGCCAGCTCGTTCTGTGACAGAAACTGTTCCACGGGCATCCAATAAGTTAAAAGTATGTGAAGACTTCAAAATATAGTCATAGGCTGGATGAACCAAGCCAAGGTCCAAGTTATGTTGGGCTTCTTTTTCAAAGTCATCAAAGTGCTTTAAGAGCATTTCCTGGTTTGATTCTTCAAAGGCATACTTTGAGTGTTCGAATTCTGGTTCCTTGAAGATGTCGCCATACAAGACCCCATGGCCCCACTCCAAGTCGTAAACCGTTGGTACGTCTTGGATATAAGAAGCCAACCGTTCCAAGCCATAGGTAATTTCGGCCGTCACGGAATCAACTTCGATTCCACCAACCTGCTGGAAGTAAGTAAACTGAGTAACTTCCATCCCATCAAGCCAAACTTCCCAGCCAATTCCAGCAGCTCCCATTGAAGGGTTCTCCCAGTTATCTTCGACAAAGCGGATATCGTGTTCTAATGGCTTAATTCCCATGGCTTCTAATGATGCCAAATACAATTCTTGAATATTGTCAGGCGATGGCTTCATGACCACTTGGAACTGGTGGTGCTGGAACAAGCGGTTAGGATTATCGCCATACCGGCCATCAGCTGGCCGCCGTGATGGCTGCACATAAGCAGCCTTCCAAGGTTCTGGGCCATTCGCCCGTAAAAAGGTATAGGGGCTTTGGGTCCCTGCCCCAACTTCTGTATCATATGCCTGCATCAAGTTGGCCCCGTTCCCGGCCCAAAACTCCTGTAGCGTCAAAATAATGTCTTGTACTGATAGTTTTTCACTGGACATAGTTTTTTTCCTTTACTTAAATCTGAAATATCACGGTCAATTTTTCTTAAGAATCATCACCTGATTGACCTGCTGGTTCATCTAGGGCAGCAAACTTACCCTGCATGGTGGGATTACCCTTGGTTAACCGCTTAACTGAGAGGTCATCTAACTTATTGTTAGCCAAGCGGAGTTGGTTTTCAGAAGTCGTCAATGACTTTTTAACATTTTCCATCTGACTAATAGCCCGGTCAATCTGGTCAATTGCCTTTTGAAAATTATTGGAATAAGAGGTGTAATTCTTAGCAAACTTGGTCTTAAAATCATTGATATTATTCTCAAAGTTAGTAATATCAATGTTTTGGTTTCGTTCTTCTGCCAATGCCTTCTTATAATCCAAAGAATCTAATGCGGCATTTCTTAGCAAACCAATGAAATGCACAAAGAACTGGGGCCGGATCACATACATCTTGGGATAATTTGGGACCTGAACAATCCCTGTATTGTAATAGTCATTATCCGATTCAAGTAGTGAAACCAAGACGGCGTACTCCGTTTTCTTCTCTCGCCGGTCTTTGTCCAGTTCCTTGAAGAAGTCTTCATTTTTATGCTTACTTTGCGTCTGGTCAGCTTCATTTTTCATATCAAACATGATTGAGATAAACTCAACATCGTCTTGGTAGTCTCGGAAAATAAAGTCGCCCTTTGAGCCCGACTCCTTCGACACCTCGTTATCCTTTTCAAAATAAGCATTTGGAAAGGCATAGGGACGAATTTTATTGAATTCCTGGTGGGCATAGACTTCTAGGCTTTCGCCAATTTCTTTGGTTGATTGCTTAGCCTTAAAATCTTTATAAAATTCAACTTCCTTTTGCGCCGCCTGCAGTTGAGCATCATAATCGGACTTGACCTTAGCCAAAGCCAATTCTTGGTCCCGGTCTTGGTTTTTAACCTGGTTTTGTAAGTTCGCCAAGTCTCTTTCAAGTTGCTGACTCTTTTCAGCTTGCTGGTCTTTTTCGGCTTGAAAATCAGCTTGAAGAGTCTCCTTTTGCTTAACTAAAGCTAATTCTTGACTACTAGCCTGCTGGTCTTTTAAGCTGTTTAATTCAGCCGTTAAACTTGCTAATTGCTTTTCCAGTTCACTTTCTTTAACCCGGGCTTTTTCCAAAACCTTAGCTTTGGATTGTTCAACCACCAAGTCAGACTTTTGTCGCTCTTGGTCCAGTTGCACTGCTAATAGTTTTTCTTGTTCCTTAGCAAACTCATCTTTTGCTTTAGCAACCTTTTGCTCAATTGCCGTTTGAACAGCCTGACCCAGTTGACTAACATCAACTTGCTGTTCATCCTTTAAGTCAAGTATGTCACCGGCTTGGCCGGCTTCGTTTAACACTAGGACTGTTTCTGATTCTAAGTGATACTTTAACTTTGCCATTGCACAACCTCCTTTTCTGACAAAAAAACGCCCGTAAGCACGCCTAATGTCAAGAATCTGACACCAGGACGCTTACGCGCGGTTCCACCTGATTTCCAAAGGGCAAGCCCTTTGACACTTTCACGTTCAGCACTCGCCGGTTTCCAAGCCGGGTCACGGTGTTGAATAATCTAAAGATATTATCCCTTTTTTGAAAGTAAAAAGCAAGAAAAATTAATAACAAAAAAGCACACTCACATAGTAGTAAGTGTGCTTATCAAATATTAATTATTAAACTAAGAACTTTAAATCGTCAACAATTCTTCTTCTTTTTCCGCTGCGATGTCATCAATCGCCTTGGTATTTTCATCCGTCAACTTCTGAACTTGGTCTTCGGCATCATGGACTTGGTCTTCTGTCATGTCGTCATCTTTTTTGATGGCATCCATTGCATCACGACGGACGTTACGAACAGCAACCTTTGCCTTTTCAGCTTCAGCCTTCACTTCTTTAACCAATTCCTTACGACGTTCTTCTGTCATTTGTGGAATAGCCAAGCGGACAAGGTTACCGTCAGAAGCTGGGTTCAAGCCCAAGTCAGACATGTTAATGGCTGTCACAATCGCTTCCAAAGCATTCTTGTCAAAGGGTGTAATCAAAAGCATCCGTGCTTCTGGTACCGAAATTGAGGCAACCTGGTTCAATGGAACCATTGCTCCGTAGTATTCCACCTCTACTCGGTCAAGGATTCGAGGATTTGCCCGACCAGTTCGAATTTCTGCTAATTCACGGCGCAAGGCATCTTGGGCCCCGTGCATCCGTTCTTTTGTACTCGTTAAATCAAAAGCCATTATTTTTCTCCAGTCACAGTGGTTCCGATGGCTTCACCCTTAATCACCCGTTGAATGTTACCGGGTTGGTTTAAGTTGAAGACAACCAGTGGCATGTTATTTTCCATTGAAAGTGATGAGGCCGTTGAGTCCATCACCTTCAAACCTTTTTGAATAATATCCAAGTGCGTCAAAGTTTCAAACTTTTTGGCATCTGGGTTTGTCTTAGGGTCCGCATTATAAACCCCATCAACGCCGTTTTTAGCCATCAAAATCGCATCAGCATTGATTTCATTAGCACGCAAAGCTGCTGTTGTATCTGTTGAGAAGTATGGTGAACCAACCCCAGCGGCAAAGATAACAATTCGTCCCTTTTCCAAATGACGGATTGCCCGACCACGGATATAAGGCTCAGCGATTTGTTGCATCGTAATCGCCGTTTGGACGCGGGTACCAACACCGGCACGTTCCAAAGCATCCTGCAAAACTAAGGCATTCATGGTCGTCCCAAGCATACCAGTATAGTCCGCCCGTGACCGTTCCATTCCAACCTTTGAAGCTGGTTCGCCACGCCACAAGTTACCCCCACCAACAACGATGGCGATTTCAGTGCCCATATCATGAACAGCCTTAATTTCTTGTGCGATTTGTGCGACAGTGTCCAAGTCAATTCCTTGACCTTTTTCACCTGCTAGAGCTTCGCCTGATAGTTTCATCAAGACGCGTTTGTATTTTGTATCCGTCATGGTTCCCCTCTTTTCTTACTATCCATTATAGCAAATTTCAAAAGATTTCCGTAAAAAAAGCGCCCAATTTATTGGACACTTTTGAGTAAAAATTAGTTGTTGATTTGCTTAGCAACTTCTTCTGCCAAGTTTGTCGTTTGCTTTTCGATTCCTTCACCAACTTGGTAACGGACAAATGACTTAACCGTCATGTTGTTATCAGCAACGAAGTCAGCAACCTTTTGGTCACCATTCTTAACGAAGTCTTGGTCAAGCAAAGTGATGTCAGCCAAGAACTTCTTGATCCGGCCTTCAACCATCTTTTCCTTGATGTTGTCAGGCTTACCGTTCAAGTCTTCAGATTGCAACTGAACTTCCTTTTCCTTGGCAACAACATCAGCAGGAACTTCTGCATCTGACACATATTGTGGGGCGATGGCTGCGATGTGCATGGCAACGTCACGGGCTGCGTCGGCGTTTGAACCAGTCAAAACAGCCAAAGCAGAGATTGAACCACCCATGTGTGAGTAACCGCCGAAGACTTCGTCAGCTGACTTGTCGGCAGTTGCGAAACGACGCAAAGTAATCTTTTCACCAGTAATCTGTGAAACGTTGATAATCTTGTCGTTAACAGTCCGGTCTTCTTCACCAACAACAGGCAAAGCAAGGGCTGCTTCAACATCAGCAGGTTGCTTTTCCAAAATTGTCTTTGTAACAGCAACCAACAAGTCGTTGAATTCCTTGTTACCAGCAACGAAATCAGTTTCTGAGTTCAATTCGATGATGGCAGCCTTGTCACCTTCAGTCATAACATAAGTCATTCCTTCAGCAGCAACACGGTCGCCCTTCTTAGCGGCCTTTGCCATTCCCTTTTCACGCAACAAGTCGATGGCCTTGTCGATGTCACCATCAGCTTCAACCAAAGCCTTCTTGGCATCCATCATTCCAACAGATGTCTTATCACGTAATTCCTTAACTAACTTTGCAGTAACAGCCATGAAAATGCTCCTTTTAGCTTTTCTTTTATAATCTAGCAAATAAAAAGCCGCCCAGCGTCCCAAGCAGGTCCACCGGAACGGCAAATCAGATAAATAATCGCTTAGTTGTTCTTTTCAACAATTTCAGTGATTTCTTCGATTGATTCAGTGTTTTCGTCGCCTTCGATGAATGCATCTTCAGCAGCGTTATCTTGGCCTTGACGACCTTCGATAACAGCATCAGCCATCTTAGCAGTGATCAAACGGATGGCACGGATAGCATCATCGTTTGCAGGAATCTTAACGTCAACATCATCAGGGTTGGCGTTCGTGTCAATCATAGCTACAACAGGAATGTTGAGCATGTTGGCTTCCTTAACGGCGATTTCTTCCTTCTTAGGATCAACAACAAACAAAACATCTGGTAAGTCTTGCATGTCTTCGATACCACCCAAGAACTTTTCCAACTTTTCGCGTTGCTTGTTCAACAAGACAACTTCCTTCTTAGGCAAACGTTCGAAAGTACCGTCTTCGGCCATTGCCTTCAAGTCCTTCAAGCGCTTAACACGAGTCTTGATTGTGTTCCAGTTAGTCAAAGTTCCACCCAACCAACGGTGGTTGATGTAGAATTGACCAGCGCGTGATGCTTCTTCTGCAATTGCATCTGAAGCTTGCTTCTTAGTACCAACAAACAAGATGTTAGCGCCATCAGCTGAAGCGTTACGCATAAAGTTGTAAGCTTCATCAATCAACTTAACAGTCTTTTGCAAGTCAATGATGTGAATGCCGTTACGTTCCGTAAAGATGAACGGTGCCATCTTTGGATCCCAACGACGAGTTTGGTGTCCGAAGTGAACTCCTGCTTCAAGGAGTTCTTTCATAGTAATAACTGCCATTTTGGCCTCCTAGGTTTATCCTCCGGTAAATTCTTGGTTCGCACTGACATTTGCATGCACCTGTACGTTCTCGTTTACCGTGTGTATTTGCGTTGCTTTCACAACAAGAAATATTTTACTAGATAAAAAGGCTAAAAGCAAGCCTATCTAGCAACTTTTAGCCCTTTTATTCAATTTATTTTCGCCCCGCTTGGTGACCCTGCCAAATTGCTGGGTCAATCCCCCGGTCCACTAAGAACTTTTCCTTTTGAACCCGGGACAAGTGCTTAAAGGTGGCCTCAGCAGAAAGGGCATCATGTTTACTATCAAAGGTGTCATAGTAAATCAGTTGCAAGGGGTGGCGAGACTTTACCCGGGTGAACTTAGCCCCCTTACCCGCCTGGTGGGTTTTAAACCGCCTTTTAGCATCATCTGAGAAGCCACCATAAAAGTACCCATCCGCCGTATATAAAACGTAAAAATCATATGTTTTTTCGCTATCAGCCACAATCTTCCTCTATAAAATAGTCAATTTATAATGTCCAAGGCTTACCATATAAAATTTCTTGAACCTGGTCAGTGTATTGGTCGTCTTTTGTATAGGCCACAATCGGTGGTAAGATTCGAACACCACCGGTTTTACCAGCCTTAATTGCTTCAACTAAAACCATATTCGCCTCACGACCAGCTTTGCCATAGACAAACTGAATTCTTTTTACCATTAATTTTCGAGCTGCTAAGGCCGCCATAATGTCTGCCAGCCGTTCCGGCCGGTGGACTAAGTAAAACTTACCATTATTTTTCAATAATTTATTGGCAACCTGAGCTAGACCAGGTAAGTCAATCGCAATTTCATGCCTGGCTAGCTGGTAGTGTCGGTCTAAATTTTGCTTAGTGGTCTCATTGGTCGCAAAGTATGGCGGGTTACACAAGACCGTATCAACCGAACCGGGCTTGATTTCTGAAAAGACGTCTTTCATGTCTCTATTAATGACTGCAACCCGGTCTTCCAGTTGGTTTAACAAGACCGACCGCTCTGCCATTTTTGCCAAGTCTTCTTGTAACTCAACCAGCTTAACCTGACCGGTAACCTTCTTAGCATAAAAAAGGCCAATCGCACCAGTCCCGGCACCAAGGTCAACCGACAACCCTCGTCCTTTTTGCTTTGGCTTAGCGAAATACGCCAGTAAAACGGCGTCAAGGGAATAAGCGAACATATCTGGATTTTGAATAATTTGAACGTTTTGTGATGGCAAACCATCAAGTCGTTCGCCAGGTTGTAAGTTAATTGCTGTCATTGAATTTGCCTTTGAAATGATTTATCAGTAAAATTATTAGGTTAAGTGAATTTGAAAGGACAAGCAGATGTTATTTTACCGCTTTATCCGCGTCTTTACCGTTTCCTTTGTCGCCATTATTAATGGCCGAGTAACGTACATGCACAAAGACCGGATGCCAAAAGATGATAACTTCGTTTTGGTTGGCCCACACCGGACATGGTGGGATCCCGTTTGGTACGCAATGGCCGCCTACCCTAAGAAGTTTATCTTTATGGCCAAAAAAGAATTATTTAAAAACCGTGCTTTGCGGAAGTTAATCGTGTCATTGGGAGCCTTTCCCGTTGACCGTGGTAACGTTGGGATGGAAACCTTAAAGCACCCAATTAACGAACTGAAAAACGGTAACCGGTCATTGATTATGTTTCCAACCGGGTCACGGCATTCACAAAAGTTGAAGTCTGGTTCAATCTTGATTGCTAAGCTATCAAAGAAGCCAATCGTGCCAGCCGTTTACCAGGGACCAGTGAAGTTTTCTGACCTATTTAAACGCAATAATACCACAATTAATTTTGGTGAACCAATCAAAATTGACCCAAAGGCCCGGTTAACGGACGAAGTAATCGCTGAATATAACGAAAAAATTCAACAAGCCTTTGACCAATTAGATCAAGAAGTTAACCCTGACTGGGTTTACGTTGATCCAAAAAAGCAAAAAAAATAAGCCATCCGGCTTATTTTTTTTGTGTTTTTTGACTCTGGGCCTTCATCTGGCTCATCATCTGGTTCAACTTCTTCTGTGATGGCTTTTGTCCCATCGACATCATCATTGACTTCATCATTTCTTCTGAAATGGGTGGGTTCTTAGCCAAGTATGACTTCATAGTAAAGCGGGCCAAAAAGAACCCTCCAACCAATCCGACAACCAAGGCCAAAATTCCAACTAATACCAACATGGCAGTCTCCTTTTGTTACGAAAATCTATAAGACATTATAGCATACAAAAGCCTTCTTTTAACTTTCTTTTAACCCAAGTTTTGAATCATTTGCACTCATTTCGTCTAAAAGTAAAAATGTTTAAGCTATCTTAAGAAAATCTTACGAACATTTGTTTGCTTTTAGCGAAATTTTTCGCTAAGATAAACGTAGTATTAAGAGGCAGGAAGTACATACATATGGCAAGTTCGGACTCAAAACAAATACAAGTACTACGGTTCATCCACGAATACCAATCTTCAAACGGATTGCCACCTACTATTCGCGAAATTGGTGAAGCCGTTGGCCTGTCATCATCATCAACCATTCATGGTCATGTGGCCCGTTTGATTAAAAACGGCTACTTGGAGAAAAAGGGAGTTGGAACCAAGGCCCGTGCCATTGAAGTAACCGACGAAGGACTTGAAATCTTGGGTGTTTCTTCAAACGCTGGTAAGATTCCTGTCCTGGGCCTTGTCACCGCCGGCCAACCAATCCTAGCTGTTGAGCAAGAAGCAACCGAGTTCTTCCCTATTCCTGAAAACTTGATTCCATATGACGGCGACCTCTTCATGTTAAACGTTCGCGGTGAGTCAATGATCAACATCGGTATTCTAGATGGCGACAAAGTGATTGTCCGTCGCCAACAAACAGCCGACAACGGTGATATTGTTGTTGCCATGAACGAAGACAACGAAGCAACCGTTAAGCGCTTCTTCCAAGAAGGTGGCCACTACCGCCTTCAACCGGAAAACGATACGATGGCACCCATCATTTTGGATTCTGTTTCAATTCTTGGAAAAGTTGTTTCCCTTTACCGAGATGCCATTTATTAAATTAACAAATGAAAAAGGCGTTGCCTGCTGGCAACGCCTTTTTACTGTCTAATTTTTTATTTGGCAAAAGTTGAATCAGTTGGAACTTGGACCAAATCCATTGAAACCAACCGTTCAGCAATTTCAACCGTATTCCAAGCAGCCCCCTTCAACAGGTTGTCTGAAACAACCCAGAGGTGGAAAGCCCCCTTGTTTTCCAAGTCCGGACGGATACGACCCACAAAGGTTTCCCGCCGTCCTTCAGCTTCAATTGGCTGTGGGTAGGTTTGAGTACTTGGATCATCTTGCAAGACAACCTGGTCAGCAGCAGCCAGAGTCTTTCGCAAATCATCAGCTGTTGCACTTTCATCACCAGTATCAATGTAGACACTTTCACCATGACCAATCATAACGGGTACTCGAACAGCCGTTCCAGTTACCTTGATGTCTTTGGCGTCCTTATCACCCAGGATAATTTTTTTCGTTTCATGGATCATCTTGTATTCTTCGTGGGTGTAACCCTCATCTTCGAAGACGTCAATTTGTGGCAATAAGTTAAAGGCCAATGGGTAATGTTTCTTATCACCCTTCACTGGCAAGACATGGGCTAAGTTATGCATATCTTCACCAAGTAACTTAGCTTGGGCTTCTGCCAAAACTTCGTCCATGGCCGCCTTACCAGCACCAGAAGCGGCTTGGTAAGTCGAAATAATCACCTGGTCCAAACCATACTTTTCGTAAAGAGGGTTCAAGGCGACTACCAACTGAATCGTTGAGCAATTAGGGTTAGCAATAATTCCTTGGTGGTCCTTTAAGGCCTGTGAGTTAACTTCTGGCACAACCAAAGGTACTTCATCGTTCATCCGCCAAAATGATGAATTGTCAACAACTACAGCCCCCGCTTTGACAGCCATTGGTGCAAACTTCTTTGAAGTCGCCCCACCAGCAGAGGCCAATACCAAATCAACCCCTTCAAATGATTTCGCCGTTGCCTCTTCAACAACCAGTTCCCCATCATTGAAGGGCACCTTCTGACCGGCCGACCGGGCAGAGGCCAAAGCCTTCACTTCACCAAATGGAATTGTTGATTGAGCCAACTGGTCCAAAATTCGGCGGCCAACTGCCCCGGTCGCACCTAAGACGGCAACATTATAAGTTTGGTTTTCTGACATGATTTATTCTCCTTCATTCTCTTTTATTTTCTAAACAAGTGTAACCACTAACACATCAGTACTTTTGAAAAGCGGTCATAATTTCTGATTGAATTTGACTGGCTTTAATAACTTGTTTATGCCGGACTGGTCGGTCAAAGAGTGTTTTCACTGGTTCAGGTTCCAAAACCCCCGTTTTTTCTGCCAAAGCATTCAAGCCACCTTTACCAGGGACAACTTCCTCACCCAAGGCTTCCAAGACGGTCTGTGGGAACTTGTATGGACTAGCCGTGGCAGCCAAGAGGGTCTGATATCCGTCATCTTGGTACTGGTGAACACCGACAGCGGTATGTGGATCAAGCAAGTAACCGTCTTTTTCAAAAGTTGTTTTAACCGTCTCTTGGACCGTTTGCTCATCCGTCCAACCTGCTGAAAATTTACCAAGCTTAGCAAACGTATCAGCCGGTAGTTGGTAAGTCCCCTTCTCAGCCAAGTCTGCCATTTGACTAGCCACCGCTTCGGTATCCCGGTCAGAAGCAAAGTAGAGTAACCTTTCCAAATTAGAAGAAACCAAAATATCCATTGCTGGCGCGTTGGTAACTTTAAAATCACGGTTACGATCGTACTTACCTGTTTCAAAGAATTCGGTCAAAACGTTGTTTTCATTTGAAGCAACGGTGAACCGGTGAACTGGGAGACCAATTTGACTCGCATAATAAGCTGCTAACATATTACCGAAGTTACCGGTTGGCACCAAAATATCAATTTCTTCACCGCCCTTAATTTGGCCAGTTTCAATTAAATGACCATAACCATAGAAGTAATAAACAATCTGCGGTACCAGGCGACCAATGTTGATTGAATTAGCTGAGGAGATTTGAATATTTTGCTCATCTAAGAAATCTGCAAAGTGTTCATCACCTAACAGCGCTTTAACCGCCCGTTGGGCATCATCAAAGTTTCCTTTTAATCCGAGCACATGTGCATTCTTACCTGGCTCTGATACCATCTGTTGACGTTGAATGTCTGAGACACCAACTTCTGGGTACAAAACAGCAATCTGAGTGCCAGGAACGTCAGCAAAACCAGCCATGGCCGCTGTTCCGGTGTCACCAGATGTAGCCGTTAAAATAGCGATTTCCTTATTTAAACCAACCTTTTTAGCAGCGGTTGTAACCAAGTGTGGTAAAGCCTGTAAGGCAATATCTTTAAAAGCCAACGTTGGACCGTGGAAAAGTTCTAAGTAGTGCAGGTTCCCTTGGTCTTTGACTGGGACAATTTTGTTATCATCCCATTGTTTTCCATACGCTTCTTTGACAACGGTTCTGACTTCTTCTGCCGTAAAGTCTGGCAAAAAGGCTGCAAAAATTTTGCTAGCCAAATCTTGGTAACTTTCTTTTCCAAGCTTCTGCCAGTCAAAATTAATAGTTGGCCACTGGTCTGGGACATACAGCCCACCATCTGGGGCCAAACCGTGTAAAATCGCTTCAGCAGCGCTAACTGCCGGAGCCTTTCCCCGTGTTGAAACGTATTGCATGGGAATCTCCTTAAATCTCATTTTATTTTAATCTTATTATAACAAACTAGTTCCTTTTTATGCAGGAAAATGTTAAAGTTAATAAGAAATTACCAGAATTATTTGGTAAAAAACACTAAAAGGAGACCATGTGATGACAAAAATTGGCCTTTTCGGTTTAGGAACCGTAGGAACGGGATTATTATCCTTAATAGACGAACAAAAGCAAAAGATTAAAGAAACTACCGGTTTGGACCTCACCGTCAAAACCGCGCTCGTCTCGACCCTTGGTAAAAAACGAACCGAACTGGCTGATACCATCAAGCTCACCACCGACCCTAAAGATATCCTCCAAGACCCTGAAATTGACTTGGTCGTGGAGGTTGCCGGTGGAACAGGTCTGGCCAAAGAATGGATTCAAACCGCTTTACTGAGCAAAAAACCTGTGGTCACCGCTAATAAAGACCTAATTGCCACTGCTGGTGAAAAACTAAGTGAGTTAGCCGAAAAGGCCCAAGTCCCTCTGCTCTATGAAGCAGCAGTTGCTGGGGGTATTCCGATCTTGACCACCCTCCGCCAGTATTACCGGTCAGACACCATTCGGTCACTAACTGGAATCGTTAATGGTACGACCAACTATATGCTGACGCAAATGGTTGAAAATGGGATTAGTTATGACCAGGCATTGAGTCAGGCCCAAGACCTTGGCTTTGCCGAAGCGGACCCAACTAACGACGTTGCTGGCTACGATGCGGCTTATAAGGCAATGATTCTAGCCCGACTGGTCTTTGGGCTGAAGGCCAACCTCAACGACTTAGACGTCCATGGAATTAAAGGTGTGACAACGGCAGATATTGACGCCGTCCAAGTCCTCGGCGGCCAAATCAAACTACTTTTCAACATTCAAGAAGTATCTAACAACCAAGTTGCGCTTTCAGTGGCCCCACAAGTCGTCTTACCCCACTCACCACTAGCCCAAGTTCAAAATGAAAACAATGCCATTGCCGTGACGAGCGATAACCTTGGCCAAGCGGTATACTACGGTCCTGGTGCCGGGGCACGACCAACCGCTCAAGCAGTATTAGCAGATATCTTAGTTGCTGCTGAAAATAGTCACCGCCACGTTCAAACTGAAGACAGTACGATTGAATTGGCCAAACCAGCAGAACAAGCCTATTGCTTCATCTTAGAGAGCAAGCATAGTAGTGAAATTGCGACCGACTTACCCGTTGAACTAAACGACCTTATCAACCATGAAGGCCGCTATGACTTAACCGCCAGTGATAGTCAGCTGGTCTTGTATACCAAATCAATTAACCAGGTGAACCATGACCTGTTGCTGGAAAAACTAGCGCCTAACCACCCGTTGGTAAAGGAGTTTGTGATTTCACCATGCTAAAAATTACAGTTCCTGCCACTTCGGCCAACCTAGGCCTTGGTTTTGACACACTTGGCTTAGCCATTGATTTGAACCTGACCCTAGAAGTTGGCCCAAAAGCCAAAGAATGGCAAGTTACTCACCCCTACGGGGCGTTGGTTCCAACAGGTAAAGATAACCTGATTATCAAAACCGCCTTATTAGTGGATCCAACGATTCCACCACACGAGATTACCGTGAAAAGTGAAATTCCTTTAGCACGAGGCCTTGGTTCTTCGTCTTCAGCCCTTGTCGCTGGCCTTATTTTAGGCCACTACTTAGCAGAAGGAAAAGTTGATAACCAACAGCTCTTAGAAGAGGCCACCGCTTTAGAGGGGCACCCGGACAACGTTGCCCCCGCCATTTTTGGCGGCTTACAACTGACAAGCGCGCTCACTGGTACCGTTCAAAGTCACCGTTTGCCAATTGCTAGCGACCTGGTGGCCGTGACTTTTGTCCCAAACTACCCCTTGGAAACGAAAAAAGCTCGGGCTGCGTTACCGGAAAAAATTAGTTTGAAAACAGCCATACAGCAAAGTTCAAGCTTAGCAAACCTAGTAGCCGCTGCCTACCAAGAAGACATGGAGACCTTCCAACTTCTTTTGGAAAAAGACCAAGTCCACGAACAGTACCGGGCTGACCTAGCCCCTGAATTTTTAAAGATCCGCTCAATTGCCCATCAATTAGGATTGACCGGCACCTACCTTTCAGGGGCAGGCCCAACGGTTCTTTCCTTAATCAAGAAAGACCGAGCAAATGAGCTAATTGCAGCCATTAAAGCAGCTAATTTAAACGGTCAAGTGGCCACCTACCGCCTACAATCATCAGGCTATTCAATTCAAACATTATAAGTAAACGTATGAAAGGAGCGTTGGCTATTAAGCCAACAGCACTATGAAAGTAACAAAATTTGGTGGCTCTTCCCTAGCCACCGGTGAACAGTTTGACCGCGTTATCGATATTCTTCTGCAAGATCCCGACCGACAAGTCGTTGTCACTTCCGCTCCCGGAAAAGCCGATCAGTATCCAATCAAGGTCACCGACCTGTTATTGACCTATGCCAAAACCGTCATCTCGGGCGAAGATTCCTCTGATATTGAAAGTCAAATCAAGGCCCGCTATCAAAGTATCGCCGACCATTTTTCTTTACCCGATGAAGATGTCCAACCCATTTTGCAACAGATTACCAACCTACGTCTCCGGCACTACCGGTCATTTGACTACTTGACTGATGCCTTTGCTGCCCACGGTGAGTTTTTAAACGCCCAGCTCTTGGCTAAAGTCTTAAATGCCAAAGGTGAAAAGGCTGAGTTTGTTGACCCACAGGCGATTCGGATGAAAACCGATAGTGCCCAAGCTACTTTGGATGATAATGCCACTTACCCGGCCCTAGCTAAAATCGACATTAAGCCTGGCGTCCGTTACATCTTCCCCGGTTTCTTTGGCTACAACGACCGTAATGAAATTGTGACCTTTTCCCGTGGTGGTTCTGACATTACCGGTGCGATTGTTGCCCGTGGCTTGATGGCTGATGTCTATGAAAACTTTACGGACGTCTCAGCAATCTATGCCGTCAACCCTCACCTTGTTGACCACCCCGTTGCCATTAAGAGCATGTCTTATAGCGAAATGCGGGAACTTTCTTATGCCGGTTTTGCGGTTTTCCACGACGAAGCAATTATTCCAGCTATCCAAGGCCAGATTCCCATTAATGTCAAAAACACCAATGACCCACAAGCGCCTGGAACCTGGATTGGCCCAGCTGACCAACATAAGCCAGACTACCCCGTCACTGGAATTGCTTCTTCGGACGACTTCTCAGCCCTATACATTCACCGCTACCTGCTTAACAAAGAAATCGGCTTTACTTTAAAAATTCTACAAATCTTAGCCAAGCACGGTGTTTCATACGAGCACATGCCATCTGGAATCGATGATTTAACGATTATCTTTAACAAAAAGAACTTAAACAAAGAACAAATCGAGCAAATCCAAACAGATATTGAAAAAGAGATCCAACCCGATACCATGACCTGGCACGACCATTTCGCCATTATCATGGTCGTTGGTCAAGCAATGCAGCAACGAGTTGGTGCCTTCACAGAAATTGTGACACCGTTAAAGGATGCTGGTATTTCTCTTCAAATGGTTAACCAGGGTGCTTCTGAAATTTCCATTATGCTAGGACTTGAATCAGCCAACGTTGATGAAGCTGTCCAAGCGATTTACCATAACCTCTTCCATTAAAATTTAAAGTACAAAAAAGACGGTAGGTTTGATATGAACCCCAAAATTAGGACATGTCATTGAGCGGCCTTTAGGACTGATGCCCGATATTCAATCGGCGTCAGTCTTTTTAGTTTGCTCTTAATTCGTTTTGTATTGTAATAGTGAATATATTCTTTGATGGCTTGATTGAGTTCTGAAATTGAATGAA
>NZ_JCAOER010000008.1:0-58278 GCF_059579415.1 Fructobacillus sp. ChS1-6f1-1-27
AACTTTGTCTTCTTTTGATAATTTGGACATAATAAAAACCTCGAAATTTGGTTGTCCAAATTTCGGGGTTCATATCAGAATGGACTGCTTAATTTGATAAAACGTTTTGATTAATAGTTGTTAAAGTAATTGTCGACTTCCCACTTTGAAACGTATTGGCGGTAAGAAGTATATTCAATCTTCTTGGCTTCTACGAACTTATCGGTGATGTGAGTTCCGATGGCATTGATAATGGTTTCATCGGTAGACAATTCTTCAAGGGCAGCCAGCAAGGTATCGGGCAAGTTCACAATGCCAGCCTTCTTGCGTTCATTTTCATCCATCAAGTAGATGTTCTTGTCAACAGCAGCAGATGGTTCCAACTTGTTGTCAATTCCATCCAAACCAGCTGACAAGATCGCAGCTAAGATGGTGTATGGGTTGGTGGTTGGGTCAACTGACCGGAGTTCTAGTCGAGTCGCAACACCACGTGAAGCAGGTACTCGGACCATTGGTGACCGGTTTGATGCTGACCAAGCCACATAAACTGGGGCTTCAAATCCAGGAGTCAACCGCTTGTATGAGTTGACCGTTGGGTTAGCAATGGCCGTCAAAGCCGGAGCGTGCTTCAAGACCCCACCCAAGAAGTGCATTGCTGTGTCAGACAAGCCCATGCTAACATCGTCATCATGACCATCAAAGACGTTACCATCTTTATTAAAGAGTGACATGTTCGTGTGCATTCCCGAACCGTTAATGCCAGAAACTGGCTTTGGCATGAAGGTTGCATAGTAGCCATTTTGACGGGCAATCGTCTTCACGACCAACTTAAAGGTCTGAATCTTGTCAGCCATATCCAAGGCGTCTGAATACTTGAAGTCAACTTCGTGTTGACCAGCAGCGACTTCGTGGTGGGCTGCTTCAACTTCAAAGCCCATCTTTTCCAAGGTCAAAACGATTTCACGACGAACATTTTCACCACGGTCCAAAGGAGCCAAGTCAAAGTAGTTTCCATGGTCGTTTAGTTCCATGGTTGGGTTACCCTTTTCATCCAACTTGAACAAGAAGAATTCTGGTTCAGTCCCAACGTTAAATTCAGTAAAGCCTTCCGCTTCGGCCTTAGCAACGGCCCGCTTCAAGGCAATTCGAGGATCGCCCTTGAATGGTGTCCGGTCCTTTGAATAAACATCAGCAATCAACCGAGCAACCTTACCACCATGAGCGTCTGTTGCCCATGGGAAAATCATAAAGGTCGACAAATCAGGGTACAAGTACATGTCTGATTCATTAATCCGGACAAAGCCTTCGATTGATGATCCATCAAACATCAGGTCGTTGTCTAAGACTTTATCGAGCTGTGAAACGGGAACCTCAACGTTTTTGATGGTACCCAAAACATCGGTGAACGTTACGCGGATAAATTCGACTTGTTCATCTTGAACAATCTGCTTAATATCTGCTTTTGTGTAAGAAGGCTTTGCCATGAAGAACTCCTTTATCTGGCTGCAAGTGTGACAATACAACAATTATTTTTGGCCGAAGGCTTACTCCGACCAAGCAATCAATCAAATTTTAATGACTATTAAAGCGGGCAATCTGAGCAAATTCATCTTGCAAAGACCGACGCAGGTTCGTATCGGAACCAGCGGCCAAGGCTTCTTTTTTGCGCTTTGATTTGGCAAAGAGTTCCTTAATATCGGCCGTTGAATCACCGGCATCCAAGTAGTCTTTAATTTGCAAGAGTCGGTCAATGTCATTTAAAGAAAAGCGACGCTGGCCACCCTTCCCCCGCTTGGGAGTAATCAATTCATGCTGTTCATAATAACGGATCTGCCGGTCAGTCAAAAGGGTTAACTCCCGGACCGTTGACATTGGCAAAACCGCCAAGTTGCGTTGTAATTCTGAACTAGACATCGGATCTCCTTTCACACCACTTGGAAAAAGGTTATTTTGCCTCGTACCAAGTTGGACCTGAGTGAGCTTCCACCTTAAGTGGGACAGCCAATGAGACGGCTGAATCCATCACGGAAGTCACTAGCTTCGAAACTTCTTCTAACTCTTCTTTTGGACCTTCAAAGACTAATTCATCATGGACCTGAACTAACATCTTTGTCTTTAATCCCTTTTCTTGTAAGGCCTTGTCGACCTTAATCATCGCAATTTTAATGACATCAGCTGCTGAACCCTGGATTGGCGAATTCATTGCCGTCCGTTCGGCAAAGGACCGTAGGTTAAAGTTCTTAGCATTAATATCTGGCAAATAACGGCGGCGGTGCTCAATTGTTTCAACAAAGCCGTCTTTATGGGCCTTTTCCTTAATTTGCTCCATCCAATTATGGATATCCGGATATTCCGCAAAGTAGGTCTCAATAAAGGACTTGGCTTCTTTTCGGCTAATGCCCAAGTTCTTCGACAAGCCATAGTCTGAAATTCCATAAACAATTCCAAAATTAACTGCCTTGGCTGTCCGACGGTGGTTCGCATCCACTTCGTCGCCATCTTTTAGACCAAAGACCGCCCGGGCCGTTTCCGCATGAATGTCTTCGTTATTTTCAAAGGCCTTTTTCATGTTCGGGTCACCGGTAATGGCAGCTAAGACTCGGAGTTCAATTTGTGAATAATCTGCCCCAAAAATCACCCAGTCAGACTTACTTGGTACAAAAGCGTGACGGATTTTCCGTCCCTCTTCCGTCCGCATTGGAATGTTTTGCAAGTTTGGGTCAACTGATGAGAGCCGACCTGTCTGTGTCAATGTTTGCAAGAACCGGGTATGAATCTTATGGTCACCGAGACCTACAACTGCTAACAAGCCGTCCACATAGGTCGACTTAATCTTAGCTAACTGCCGGTATTGCAAGATGTGTTCAACAATCGGTGCCTGTGGTGCTAACTGTTCTAAGACTTCGACTGCCGTTGAATACCCGGTCTTCGTCTTTTTAATCACTGGCAAATTCATTTTTTCGAAGAGCAAAGTGCCCAGCTGCTTAGTTGAATTGATGTTAAACTCTTCGCCAGCTAACTGGTAAATTTCCTTCTTTAAGCCTTCAATTTGCTCGTCTAATTCAACGCCCATCTTAGACAACCGGTCGGTATTAACCGTAAACCCTTGGGCCTCCATTTTAGCTAAAACAAAGGATAGTGGTAGCTCAATATCATGGTAAAGATGCGTTTGCTGGTGAGCTTCTAAGTCATTAAAAGCTTCGTCGCGTAAGGCATACAAGACTTCTGCCTTGTGCCCCAAGTGGTTAAAGACAGCTTGGTCATCTTCTGGCACTGCATACTTGGCGCCCTTACCATAGAAGTCTTCATCTGACGTAAGCGTCTTACCAAAACGGTCGGCTAAGGTCGACAAGCTATTATCGTTACCAACCGTATCAAGTAGGTAAGCCACCAGCATAAAGTCAAAGTCGACGCCTTGCAATGTCAACCCTAAGCGGTGGAGCAAGACCCAATGGGCTTTGGCGTTAAATAGGCGAAGATTTGTGGTCTCCCCTTCAACAATCCTTTGCAAATCAGGATTATCAAACCAAGTGAAATCACGGCTAGCAAAGTAACCCAAGTCATCATTACCAAGAGCAAAGGCAACCATATCAGCAGTGTGGTAATTATCAGCCGTCGTATCAATTTGAAGAGCCAAAGTCTTAGCCGCTGCTAGTTTCGTTAAAGCTTCTTTTGAAAGGGGCTGAACATCATGCCAATTAGAAACGACTGCTTCTGCCTGGTCAACCGAGGTATCATCCTGGTCCACCAATTGGTGAGCCCGCAGTTTCGATAAGGCCTGCTTAAAGTGTAAGGTTTCAAATAAGGCCACCAAGTCAGTGGTATTTGGACCATTATAGCCCAAGTCATCCAAGCCAATTTCCAAATTGGCATCAGTAATAATCGTCGCCAACTTTTGAGCCCGGTAAGCGACTTCCTTGTCGGCAATCAGGTTTTCCTTCATCTTGGACTTCTTCATTCCATCGATGTTGGCATACAAGTTATCCAAGTCATGGTACTGGGTTAATAGCTTCAAGGCTGTTTTTTCACCAACTTTAGTAACACCTGGATAGTTATCGGAAGTATCACCAGTCAAAGCCTTCTTATCAATAATTTGGTCAGGCGTCAGACCAAACTTTTCCATAATAAAGTCTGGTGTATAAACTTCTACTTGCGTAACACCTTTCTTGGTAATCTTAACGGTAATATCATCTGTGGCTAACTGAGTTAAGTCCTGGTCACCCGTAATAATTACCACTTCGTCACCGGCCTTGGCACCCATCCGCGATAAAGTGCCGATGATATCATCAGCTTCTAAGCCATCTTGTTCGTAATTGTGTAATCCATGAGCCAGAACCATTTCCCGCAAGTATGGGAATTGCTCCTTAAATTCGGCCGGCGTCTTATCCCGACCACTCTTATAATCAGCGTAAAGGTCTCCACGGAAGGTTTCCTTACCTGATTTTGCGTCCCAAGCCACCAAAGCAGCATCAGGCTGCATTGGTAATACGAGTGATTCTAAGAAATTGTTAAAGGCCACTAGGGCATTAGTGTGTAAGCCCTCTGGGGTGACCATTCGGTCTAGTTGCTGGTACATCGCGTAAAAAGCCCGAAATGCCAGCGAATTACCGTCGATTAAAAGTAGTTTTTTCGTCATTGGTTAATCCTTATTCAACTTGTTTGTAGTTTAGCACAAAAAAAGCCCGCCGAAGCGAGCAATGTTAGTTTTTCTAACACTTTAGTTTCGTTGGTCACCCATAATCCGAATCAAAGCGTAGAAGATGTTAATAAAGTCAAGGTACAACATCAAGGCACCGTAAACGGCAATTCCAGTCACTTGGTTATCATCATCGGCACCATTTGAAGTCAATTGAACATACAACTGGCGCAAACGGTTGTTATCGTATGCTGTATACAACGCAAAGATAATTACCGATGCGTATGAGATGATCAGCGTCAAACCTTCAGAATGCATAAAGATTCCAAAGAATGAAGCAACCATCAAACCAATCACTGACCCAAACAAGACAGGACCAAGTGAAGCAAGTGACTTCTTAGTGATAAAACCATAGAAGCCCATGCCGCCAAACAAAGCGGCGGTAGAAGCAAAGGCGGCAATCACAGAAGCTGGCGTATAAATAGCCAACAACAAACCAAGGGTCAACCCTTGGACTACCGAAAAGGCCATTAGCAAGCCAAAGGCCTTCGCCGGGTTTTTCACTGATGCTGATCGCATCATCACCACAATAATCATTTCAATGGCAAAGATTGCCAAGGTTCCAACAATGCTAGTAAAGAAAACGACCAACTGTGGCAAGAAAAATTCCTGGGCCACAAAACCAGTAATCGCCGTTACCAACAATGCCACCGTCATGTAGCCATAAATCTTTTGGAAGAATGTCTTCATGCCAGCGTCCACACCCGTGACGTCACGGCGTGAATCAAAGTCAAAGTTATTCATCAGTCAACCTCCTAATTGGTCTCAGAATTTGAAGTTACTCTATTATAATCGATTTTTTCAAACGGAACAAGGTTCGTTTAAACTAAGTCTGATTGAATTTGCCCGAGTAACGTTTCATAGGCAAACTCATACTTTTGAATGTCACCAGCCCCCATAAAGACCAAAACCGCGTCCTGATGCTTTAGTAATGGTGACACGTCCTCTTCATCTAAAATACCAGCACAGCTTGGAAGTTCTTCGGCAATATCTTTGGCTGAAACAGTTCCCTGCGCCTCACGGGCTGACCCGAAAATCGGAGTCAAATACACCGTGTCAGCTGCCTTCAAAGCTTCAGCAAACTCATCTTTGTAAGCAATGACCCGAGTAAAGGTATGGGGCTGGAAAACTGCCACTACTTCCTTATTTGGATACTTTTGCCGAGCTGCATCAATCGTCGCTTGAATTTCGGTTGGATGGTGGGCATAGTCATCAATAATGATGATGTCTTGGACTTGCTTTTCAGAAAAACGGCGCTTCACTCCCTGGTAAGTCAACAAGTACTCACGAACCTTAGCTAGGTCAACCC
The DNA here is from genome assembly GCF_059579415.1 of Fructobacillus sp. ChS1-6f1-1-27. Lineage (NCBI taxonomy): Bacteria > Bacillati > Bacillota > Bacilli > Lactobacillales > Lactobacillaceae > Fructobacillus > Fructobacillus sp. ChS1-6f1-1-27. The sequence goes on from NZ_JCAOER010000008.1 coordinate 5,985, forward strand.
CTTCTAAGTAGGCTACCGCAATGACAGCTGTGGCATTATAGACATTATGCTGGCCAAAGATTGGAATTGAAAACTCACCCAAGTCCTGACCCTTATAAGAAACATGGAACTTCGACCCCGTCGTTTCCTTATCAACTTGGTCAATCAAGAAGTCATCACGACCAGCCTGGTCACCGTAATAGTAAACCGGTACATCAACATCTTTTGCCAGTTCTTGCAAACTTGGATCATCACCCCAGGCAACAATCCCCTTCTTCACCCCTTTGGCAAAGTCGGTAAAGGCGGACTTTACATCCGCCAAATCCTTATAATAGTCCGGGTGGTCAAAATCAATGTTCGTTAAGATTGCATAGTCCGGGTGGTAACCAGCAAAGTGGCGGCGGTATTCATCGGCTTCCAAAACAAAGAATTCCGAATCCTTGGCACCGCGTCCAGTTCCATCACCAATTAAGTAAGAAGTCTTGGCCACATTTTTAAAGACATGAGCCAATAGCCCGGTCGTTGAAGTCTTTCCGTGGGCCCCAGCTACTGCAATCGTTGTTGCCTGGGCAATTTGTTCTGCAACCGCCTCTGGGAATGAAATCATCTTGACCCCAGCCTCCAAGGCTGCCTTCACTTCAACTTGGTCGTCTTCAAAGGCATTTCCCCGGATAAAGGTTGCATCCTGGTTAGCTAAAACATTTTTGGCATCAAATGGCAAAAGCTTGATACCAGCATTTTCCAGTGGCGCCTGTGTATAGGTGAACTTCGTAATATCAGATCCTAAGACTTCGTTGCCCTGGTCATGTAAGATTTGAGCCAAAGGTCCCATTCCAGTTCCCTTGATTCCAATAAAATAATATTTTTTTGGCATGGTAAAATGCCCTTTCTTAGTAATTGGTATCAATTAAGCCATCAGCATACAAATTTTTTGCTGCATTAAAGTCAAAGGCTTTTCCAACTTGACCGAAGTCTGCTGGCAAAACTAAGGCACCTGGTTTGTTTGGTGCTCCTTGCAAATGCAATTCCCGGCCGGAAACAATCATGCCGGCTGATGGAACGCCGCGCAAAGCACCATCCCAAATAATTTCGCCAGAAGGCATCATAGAACCTGGTTGAGCAACAACAACGCGGATGCCCGTTTGCATGTTGGGTGAACCAGAAACAATTTGCAAGTGGTCCCCATTGCCAACATTAGCCTTCACAACATGAAGGTGGTCAGAGTCTGGGTGAACTTCCATTTCATCAACTTCACCAACCACTAGTTTCGATTCTTCAACATTAATTTTGTCTGAAAGACCAGCTGAAACCAAAGCCTGGTTAACAACTGCCGCCTGGTCTTCCGTTAAAAATACTTGACCGGCTTGGTTGTCATTAAAATTCAATTGGTCACCAAGGCCTTGAATATTCAAGCCCAAAGTTTGACCATTTTCTTGATCAAAAATTCGAGTAACAGCACCTTTTTCTTCAACAGCTTCTGTTGATTCAGCTGGTGCAAAGGTTAGCATCAAAATATCGCCAACCGCTTGTTGGTTATAAACTGCAATCATCTTGCGTATCCTTTTCTAAAATTGATTATCAAAGTTGCTTAAGCAGCAATACTATCCAAGTACTTCAACAACAGTGAAGCTGATTGCTTACCAGCCTCAACCACGTACTCTTCAAAAGTGACACCGGAATCGCCATTAGCAAGGTCAGAAACCCCACGTAAAACAATAAACGGGACATCAAAGCGGGCTGCAACTTGGGCGACCGCTGCCCCTTCCATTTCGGCAACCTGAGCTTCAGGGAAGTGACCTAAGACGGCTTCCTTCTTTTCTTGCTGAACAAAGCTATCACCAGAAACAATTAAGCCGGCCTTTGCATCAGTTAACTTCGTAAAGGCTTGAACTAATTCAGGGTCGGATTCAAACCGAGCTGGTTGGTTTGGCATTTGGCCAAATTCATAACCGAAAACCGTCGAATCAGCATCGAAATAAGTTAATTCTTGACCAATTACCAAGTCCCCAATCTGCAAGTCAGCTTGTAAGGCCCCAGCAGAACCAGTGTTAATTACCTTTTCAACTTGGAAGACCTGGGTCAAAATTGTCGTGGCGGTTGCTGCTGCCACCTTACCAATCCCAGATTCGGCCAAATAGATTTCATGGCCTGCATAAGTACCAATCAAAACAGTCAAGTCAGCAAATTCACGGACTTCCTTGGTTTCGATGTTAGCCGTCAAGGCCTTCTTTTCTTCGGCCATTGGGGTAATAATTCCAAGTTTCATAGTGTCCTCACTTACTTAAACAGTCTTAACGAAAAAGAAAAAGAGATAGGTAATAATAATTAAAATCGCGACAAAAATCATGCCACGGTTATAGCGGTAAGCCAACCGGTCCGTCTTACCTTGTTCTGTTAGTTCACCATTTGAGCCTAGTTCAAACCGGCCCTTCTTGGTTAACCGCATTTCAGACCGGTTTTCTGGTTCAACAACCGTAATATCTTCAGCGTGGGTCCGAGCATATTCTTTTTCAACCCGGTTTCGGCGCTTAGCCCGCTGCTTTTCTTCGCGGCGACGCGTAAAGAAATTATTTGCCATTGGTCATCCTCCAATTTGCCCAGTACAAGTAGGCAGTAATGGTTTTTTGGTCGTTTAACTGACCATTTTGGTATAAGTCATTCACTTCGCCAAATGACAAAGTAACGAGGTCGAGCGATTCACCATGGTCCCGTGGTAATTCATCAGCCTGGTCGAGCTTTTCCAAGTTCGTTGCCAAATACAAAGCAATTTTCGAATCAGTAAAGCCAATCGCTTCATAGCCATCAGCCAAAAGCTTCAAGTCACCGGGATGAACGCGGATTTCTTCGTTCAACTCCCGGGTCGCAGCTGCTAGACTGGCTGTCTTTTCGTCCCCATGGTCGCGACTATCGACCTTACCGGCTGGAATTTCTAACACAAAGTCATTCGCTGCCGCCCGCCACTGGCGGACCAGAATAGCATGGTCAGCATCGATTAAGGGTAAAACCCCAACCGCCAACATGTGATGGACCACATCTCGTTCTGCTTCCTTGCCATCAAAGAGTTTTACTGTTCTTTTTTCAACTGAAAAAATTGGTCCTTCAAAGACCGTTTCACTTGAAAGAAACTCTTCTTTTTCAGCCATCTTATTCGTCCTTTACCACTTCAACCTGGGCAGCCTGGAAGTCATCCTTGCCTTGGACCAAAACGTATTGAACACGTTGGCCCTTTTGCAAGGTCTTAAAGCCATCACCAGCAATCCCATTAAAGTGAACGTAGACGTCATCACCCTTTTCATCGGGTTTAATATAACCGTAACCACGGTCTTGTTGCCAAATTTTTACTGTTCCATATTTCATAGTTTCATTATAGCAAAAATAACCCCCAGGTGTTGGTAAAAGCCCCCATTCTACAAGACATTTTTTCACTTTTAGTGTATTAAAAAGCTTGTTAAATTTTCGACAGTTTTCTTGGTTCTCTTTTTGATAAAAGATGCTATAATTTAAATTGAAAAGGGGCTAATGAATACTCATTAACCCCTCTCAGCAAACCCGTAAAACGGTGGCTTAGTGATAAATAAAAAATAACCATCAACTCGTCAAAGTTTTTAATGGTTATTTTTTTTTTGGCTTAACTTAATGATTTCAACCACTAATAGCAAGACCATGACTATCAATGAGCCAAAGCCTATCATTAGTGACATTGCATCACACGGTGCCACCGGCCTCTCCTTCCAAGCGGTTTTGGTCATGCATAAGCACCACCTCCTTTTGAAATAAAGCGCCACCATTTCAACTTGTTTGCTGCTTGAATTATAACACGAAAAAGTGCCTTAAAACGCTGGTTTTAAGGCACTTTTACTAGGTATTTTGTCTAAAAAAGCGACCAACTGGTCGCCTTTTTATTTGCTTAAATAATAGCTAATAAGATAAAGTTTGCCAAGAAGAATGCGGTAATCACCAACAAAATTGGTGACAGTGACTTGAACTGCTTTTGCGCGATCTTCACCACAATGTAAAAGATGAAACCGGCTGCAATTCCGTAAGAAATTGAGAATGAAAAGGCCATGAAAATCGAAGTAAAGAAGGCCGGAATGGCAACGGCAATGTCGTTCCAATCAATCTTCTTAAATTCGCCCATCATCATGATTCCAACCACAATCAAAAGTGGCGCAGTTGCTGCACCAGGCACAACAGAAACGAAGGGAGCCATAAAGAGCATCGCTAAGAACCCGGTCGCCGTCACAATGTTGGTCAACCCAGTCCGGCCCCCGGCAGCAACACCCGTCGCTGATTCGATAAAGGTCGTCGTGTTCGACGTTCCAACCGCTCCTGCCAAAGTAGTGGTAAAGGTATCAACCACCAGGGCCTTGTCCATCTTAGAATTGAAAGAATTATCGGCAGCAAAGGCCTTTTGGTCTTCTTCTGAGAAAATCCCAGTCTGGTTTCCAATGCCAATCAAAGTTCCAATCGCATCAAACAAGCCAGTCAAACCAAGGGCGAAAATTGTGACAACTGCCAACAACGTCTTTTGCCAGTCAGCAAACAAAGACATCATCCCGTTATGACCAAAAGTGGCACCAAAGGTTGAACCAAATTCAGAAAAGGCATGTGGCAATGAAGTAGCGGCTGACAAATGCGTATCGGTTACGCCCATTGGAATCCCAATAATCGTTGTCACTACCAAGGTAATCAAGAACGCCCCTGGAACCTTTTTAATCAACAAGAAGACCAACAAAATCAAGCCAATCAGGGCCAGCAACTGTGGTGCTTGGGTAAACTTAGTTAATTCTGGTGTCACGCCACCAGAGGCAAGCAAAGAGTTCAGACCACCCTTCACGGTTCCACCACTATAAGCGTGGTCGTTAACCGTAATGATGTTATTACCATCAATCACAAAGTTAATGAAGCCGGCATTTTTCAAACCAATGTAAGTTACAAAGGCCCCCAGTCCACCACCAATGGCGGCCTTTAGTTCGGCTGGAATTGCTTTAACGATTGCCTGACGGCCGTGAGTCAAGGTAATCAAAATGTCTAAGATACCGACCAAAAAGACGATTGCCAAGGCCTGTTGCCACTTAAAGCCAAAGCCAAAGACGATGGTATATGTGAAATAAGCTTGCAGGCCAATTCCTGGCGCCAAAGCAAATGGAACGTTGGCATAAAAGCCCATCAACAAAGTTCCAAAAACCGCGACAATAATCGCTGCGATGAAGACTGACAAAGCTGGCATCCCCGTTTGCCCCAAGATTTGAGGGTTCAAAAAGAAGATGTAGGCCATCGAAACAAAGGTCGTCAAGCCGGCGACCACTTCCGTCTTAACGGTCGTATTGTTTTCCTTTAATTTAAAAAATGATTGCATGATATCCGACAAAAGTCGGCGTCCTTTCTTGTTTTTATTGACTGCTGGTATCCGCCACAGCAGGCACTATTTGCTAAAAGTCAAATAATGAAAGTTGGTTTTCGTCTGGTAAGTCTGAAATAACAGACTGCATCGTCAAAAACTCGATAATGGTTTGTGAGACCTTTCCGCGTTTCTTCAGGTCCTCTTTACTAATAAATTCCTTCTCAACCCGGGCAGCCACAATCTGCTTGGCCACGTTTTCACCAAGGCCGGGAATTGTGACAAATGGAGGAATCAACTCATTGCCATCAATTACCCAGTCGGTTGCTTCTGACCGGTACAAATCGACCATCTTAAAGGAAATGCCGCGTTCAAGGGCTTCATTTGCCATTTCTAAGACAGTCCGTAAGTCCTGGTCACCCTTGGTGGCATCGTTTCCCATATCTCGAATCCGGGTAATCGCCGCCTTCACAGCGTCCTTTCCACGTGACATCGCCACAATATCAAAGGAATCAGCCCGAACGGAGAAGTAGGTCGCATAGTAAACGGCTGGGAAGTAGACCTTAAAGTAGGCAATCCGCAAGGCCATCAAAACATAGGCGGCCGCGTGGGCCCGAGGGAACATATACTTAATCTTCAAACACGATTCGATATACCACTCTGGCACATTGTTTTCGCGCATTAGCTTCTGGTACTCGTCGGTGATTCCCTTTCCTTTTCGAACCTTTTCCATAATGTTAAAGGCGTCCTCAGAAGGCAGTCCCCAGTCGATCAAATCGGTCATGATTTTATCACGGGTTCCAATCACGGTCGCAATCGTGGCGGTCCCATTTTCAACTAAGTCATGGGCGTTACCCAACCACACATCCGTTCCGTGGGACAGACCAGAAATTTGAAGCAATTCTGAGTAAGTCTTTGGTTGGGTATCCTCCAGCATCCCCCGGACAAAGCCCGTACCAAATTCAGGTAGGCCTAAGGTTCCGGTGTTGGAGTAAATCTGGTCAGATGTAACGCCCAGTGGTTCAGTTGAGGTAAAGAGCTTCAACACACCAGGGTCGTTTGGTGGAATCGTCTGTGGGTCAATTCCTGACAAATCTTTTAGGGTCCGGACCATCGTAGGATCATCATGTCCCAAGATATCCATCTTCAACAAGTTATCGTGAATCGAGTGGTAATCCATGTGGGTTGTTTGCCACAAGGCTGATTGGTCATCAGCTGGGTACTGGACTGGCGTAAAGTCATAAATATCATAGTCACCCGGTACAATCAAAATCCCACCTGGGTGCTGTCCAGTCGTCCGCTTGACCCCCGTCACTCCCTGGGCTAGCCGTTCGACTTCGGCACCACGGAAGTGCTTATCGTGGTCACGTTCGTAAGCCTTCACGTAACCAAAGGCCGTCTTTTCAGCGACCGTGGCAATCGTTCCAGCCCGGTAAACTTTCTTTTCCCCGAACATCACCTTCATATAGTTGTGGGCAACTGGCTGGTAATCACCAGAAAAGTTCAAATCAATATCGGGGACCTTATTTCCAGTGAAGCCCATGAAGGTTTCAAAGGGAATATTTTGACCATCGCCAATCAGCATTTCACCAGGGTGGTTAGGATCTTCCTTCGGTGGTAAGTCATACCCCGACCCATAGCCGTCCACAATCTCAAAGTAATCCCCGTGGGCCGACCGATAGTGTGATGGCAGTGGGTTAACTTCAGTAATTCCAGACATGGTAGCGACAAATGATGACCCGACTGATCCACGCGATCCAACCAGGTAACCATCCTTATTGGACTTAGCTACCAGTCGTTGGGCAATCATATAGTGCGGTGCGAAACCGTTCCCGATGATTGACTTCAATTCCTGGTCAATCCGGCTTTGAATCTGTTCTGGCAATGGGTCGCCATAAGCCTTCTTGGCAGCCGCATAAGTCTTTTCAGTCAGTTCGTCGCCGGCCTCTGGGATTTGTGGTGGGTAAGACCCCTCTTTTAGTGGTGAAACATCGTCAATCTGATCAGCCACAAAGTGGGTATTATCAATCACAACCTTCTTGGCTAAATCGGCCCCTAAGAAGTCAAATTCATCCAAGAGGTCTTGGGTTGTCCGGAAGTATAACTCGGGCAAGGTTGTCCGGTTTAATGGGTTTCCCGGCTGGGACCCAATCAAGATACTGCGATAGATGTGGTCTTCTGGGTTGGTGTATTTGACATCTCCCGTCACCACAACTGGTTTCCCTAAAGTATCACCAATTTTAACCATTTCCTTGATGATTGACTTTAACTTATCAGGGTTAGCAATCAACTGGCTGTCAAGCATTGGCTGATAGTTTGGCAGGGGTTGAATTTCCAAATAATCGTAGTACTTAGCCTTCTTCAAAGCGGCATCATAACCCTTTTCAATTAGGGTTACAATCACGTCCCCGCCCGTATCACCGGTTCCAACCAAGAGTCCTTCCCGGTACTTTTCTAAGACTGAGCGTGGAATCCGTGGCACTTTATTAAAGTAAGTCACGTTTGATTCTGAAACCAAGCGGTACAGGTTCTTCAATCCAACCTCATTTTTAACTAACATAGAAGCATGGAAAGGCCGGCCATGCCGCCAGGCCCCACCATCCATCATGTGGTCGTTCAACTGGTTAAAGTTGGTCAAGTCAAACCGTTCTTTGGCATCCTTTAATAACTTCCAACCCAAGTGGCCGGTTGTTTCGGCATCGTAAATCGCCCGGTGAGCCTGTTCCAGTTCAATCGAGAACTTCTTGGCCAAAGTTCCCAGCCGGTATGACTTATAGTCAGGGTATAACCACCGGGTCAAAGTCAAAGTATCAATAACTGGGTTTGAAATTGGCTCGTCATCATAACGGGCATAAGTAGCGTTCAAAAAGTCAACATCAAAGGTCACGTTGTGACCAATCAAAATGGTGTCCTTTGACCACTCCCGGAAGGATTCAATCACGTCTTGCTCACTTTTAGCGTTGGCCACCATGGCATCAGTAATCGAGGTCAATTCCGTAGTAAAGTCTGAAAGTGGGAAGCCTGGGTTAATATACTCCGAAAACTTATCAACGACATTCCCCAGTTCCATTTTGACAGCGGATAATTCAATAATCCGGTCTGAAACTGCTGATAAACCAGTCGTTTCCAGATCAAAGGCCACATAGGTCTGGTCTTTACCAAGTAAGTCTAGGTCCTGGCTATTATAGGCAATCGGGTCACCGTCTTCCACGACGTTTCCTTCCATCCCATAGATCATCTTTAAATCTTGCTTCTTAGCAGCTGCAATCGCATCCGGATACCCTTGCACATTACCGTTATCCATCACAGTCAACGTGTCTTGCCCCCATGCTTTTGCTAACTTAGCCACTGCACCAAAATCAGTCACAGCGTCCATCCCAGTCATATTGGTGTGAACGTGCAAGTCAACTCGTTGCTGGTCACCCTGGTAAGGCTCTGGCCGGTTTTCATGGTCAACCACTTGCAAGTCATAAATATTCAACGATAACTCACGAAGGTACTGGTCTTCTTGAACAGCACCGCGGATTTTCACCCACTGACCTTCTTTTAATTCGTCAAAGACTGCCCCATCCGTATCATTATTTTCAAATTTTTTAGCAGAAATTGACGATGAATAATCAGTCAATTTAATTGATAAGAGCTTCTTTTTTGACCGCAATTCACGGACTTCGGAAGCAAAAATATAACCTTCAATAACTACCCGTGATTCTTCTCCATCAATATCTTCCAACCGAGTCACTTCAGCATCAGGATTAATTGGGCGACCTAAGCGCATGGCCACGCCATCCTTAGACTTCTTCGGCTTAGCAGCCTCAGCCTTTTGAACAGCGTCAAAGATTGTTTTTTGCACGTCTTGTTGGCGGGACTGGTACTTTTCTCGAACTTGGTTTTGCAAGTCCTGGTCAAAGTGGGCGGTAAAGGTCAAGTTCCCCATCCCTAAAAAGGCATAGGCCTGACTTAGCTCAGCTAACACCTGGTCAGTTAAGGCTTCCGCAAGGTTGGCCATGCTGACCTTAATCGTTGCCTGACCATTACCAGCTAATTCGACAACCGAGCTAGCACCCAACTGTTGCGTTAACCCATAATTTAAGTTCGTCTGGTGCAAGGCAAAGTGGAAGTAATCCACCAGGTCTTCTTCCGTAAAACCAGCTTGCATGACTTGGATGACCAAGCCGACGTGGGAAACCTGCTGAAAATTAGCCTGCAAACCCTGGTAAAAGGACAAAAAGGCCTTAAACGGCAAGACCTTCGGCACGGCAACCACAAAGGTCCACCGTTTTTCTTTTGCTGCCACCTGGACGCCAGCTAAACGTCCGCCCTCAAAGTAGACTTTAACCTGGTCGCTTTGCTTACTTTGGTTCAGCAGTTGTCCTAATTGTTCTTCTGGCGTTAAAGACATTGCTAACCTTTCTCATTACGTGAAAAAGCCGATTAAAATCGGCTTTTTAAACTTTATTCTGCACTAGCTTGGCCGTGCAACAACACATCAATTGATTCTTGAATTTCAGAAAGGCGCATTTCAAAGTTCGAGTCATCGGAGCGAACAGTCACTTCCACGATTCCCTCACTAGCCTTCTTACCAACAGTGATTCGAACTGGCAAACCAATCAAGTCCGCATCCGCAAACTTAACGCCGGCCCGTTCTTTTCGGTCGTCAACTAAGACTTCCAAGCCATTGGCTTTTAACATTTCTTCGAGTTCGTCCGTTACCTTAGCTTGGTCTTCATCTTTCAAATTGATTGGGACCAGGTGAACATCAAACGGTGCGACGCTAGCAGGCCAAACAAGGCCCTTATCATCACTCTTTTGTTCTGCAATTGCAGCAACCAACCGCGAAATGCCAATACCATATGAACCCATAATCATGTCGACATTGCGACCGTTTGAATCCAAAACTTGGGCACCCAAAGCCTTCGAATACTTAGTTCCCAGCTTAAAGATATGACCAATTTCAATTCCCTTAGTAAAGCGTAACTTCCCCTTACCATCAACGGCATCATCGCCTTCCTTAACTGTTCGGAAGTCAGCAACCTGGTCGTCTGTTAATTCAACATCGCGACCCCAGTTAACGTTTTGGAAGTGCTGGCCATCTTCATTTGCACCAGCAGAGAAGTTCACCAAGTCAGCAGCCCGTTCATCCACTAAGAGTTGGACATTTTCTGGCAAAGCAACTGGTCCAAGTGAACCAAATGATGCTCCGACAGCTTCTTTTACAACTGCTTCGTCGGCCAATTCCACTTCGGTATAACCCAAGTAATTTTGAACCTTAACCAAGTTAACTTCGAAGTCGCCAGTCGTTACCACGGCTACCAACTTCTGGTCTGGCGTTACAACCATAATCGTCTTGACCATTTCGGCAGGGTCTTCGTCAAAGAGTTCTGCAACTTCTTCAATCGTCTTGGCGTTTGGCGTTGCCACCTTTTTCAAGTCGGCAAAGTCAGCTTCATCAGCCTTGTCAGCACGGACATAAGCGTCCTTAGCCATTTCCAAATTAGCGGCATATTCGCTTTCATCTGAATAGACAATCACGTCTTCACCGGCAGCAGCAGGAGCAGAGAATTCCTTAGAATCAGACCCACCCATCGCACCAGCGTCACCAACAATTACTCGGTAATCCAAGCCAATTCGGTCAAAGATTCGGACATAGGCAGCTTCCATCTTGGTAAAGATAGCATCCAACCCCTCCTGGTCAGCTGAGAAAGAATAGGCATCTTTCATAATAAATTCACGGGTCCGGAGCAAGCCGAACCGTGGCCGGCCTTCATCACGGAACTTCGCTTGGATTTGGTAAACCAACAATGGCAGTTTCTTGTAAGACTTAATATCATTGCCAAATAGTTCCGTAAAAGTTTCTTCATGCGTTGGACCCAAGATAAAGTCGCGGTCCTGGCGGTTCTTAAACTTATACAAATCTTGACCATAAGTCTCATAACGACCAGTCTTTTGCCATAATTCAGCCGGCAAAACTTCTGGGACCAACATTTCGTTGGCATCAATCCCATCCATTTCTTCACGGATAATCGCTTCAATCTTGTTCAAAACTCGCTTTGCCAATGGCAAGTAGGCAAACATTCCTGCCGTAACCGGACGGATGTAACCAGCCTTTAGCAACAACTGGTGGGATTTAACTTCTGCATCTGCGGGAACTTCCCGCAGGGTTGGCATCAAGAGCTGTGATTGTTTCATAACGTCCTTCTTTCGCTATCTAATATGTACGGGGAAAATCCCCAATAAGTTGTTATTACTGACCTAAGTCCTTGATGGTGACTAAGACCATCAAAACTACTAGTAAGACTGTTCCCAACCCGGTCAGGCCTTTAGCTAGCCATGCCGGTGCCGGCCTTCTAAGAATTCCTTCCACTAAGTTCAAAAAAAACTGACCCCCGTCAAGTGGTGGGATTGGTAGCAAGTTAATCAGACCAAGGTTGACTGACAAAAGTCCCAACAAAGCCAAAACCGTAATCCAACCCTGTTGCGAAGCCTTAGCTGTCGTCTTGGCCAGCATCACTGGTCCACCGAGCTTGTCAATCGAAAAGCCACCCGTAAAGAGGTTGGCAATTCCCCGTCCAACTTCAGTGAACCAAGTGCCTGTACTTATCATACCAAATTTTAGCCGCGACCATGGATCGGAATAAGTCTTAACTGATACCCCAATTCGAATTTCTTTTTGGCCATCAACTGTAACCGTTTCTGGCACAACCGTTTTCGATAACGTCCGACCACCCCGGTCAACCGTCAACTTTAATTTTTGCTTGTCATTTTCAGTTACGAAAGTGGCAAAGTCAGTAAAAGTCTTAACTGATTGACCATTAACCGTCTTAATCGTGTCACCTGACTCGATACCAGCCCTAGCGGCTGGCTCACTTTTAACTACCTGACCAATTGTCGGTTCGTCAAAGTGCACAGCTGGCAAAGCAAAACTCAACCCTAAGGCAGCCACAGCTGCCAAGACGAAGTTCATTGCTGGACCAGCAATATTGACTGCTAACCGTTTTCCAACCGGAGCGGACTCTAACCAAGTTGGTCGTGGTGCAATCCGGGTTTCAACCCCATCTGTACCAACCCGAGTGGCGTTTTTAGCCACATGCAAGGTTGTCATCTCTTCTTGGTCAGCCTGGTAACCAGTTAAAGTCATTGCATCAACCAAGTCAGCCTGGTCAACTTGGAAAAACAAACCGGCCTGACTTTCATCAGCCCGCTCGTCAATCAAAATAACCTGACCAGCTTCATCAACCGTTAAATACAAACGTTGGCCAGCCTCTAACTCGTCTTGTTCAAGCTCACTAGCCATCCGCACGTACCCACCTACTGGCAGTAGCCGGATTGTATAGGCCGTACTATTTTTATAAAGGGACAAAATTTTTGGCCCCATCCCAATCGCAAACTCACGAACTAAGATACCCGCTTTTTTTGCGACGATAAAGTGGCCAAATTCGTGAAAGCCCACTAATAGGGCAAAAACAAGCAAAAAGGCCAGAATGGCTGTAATATTCATTTCCTTCTCCCCCGTTTTAGTCCTTCACTTAGCTCAACAACCCAATCACAGCCATCAATGGCATCACAATTAACATTGAATCAAACCGGTCTAAAATACCACCGTGACCTGGCAAAACATTGCCCGAATCCTTGACGTTGTAAAAACGTTTCAAACCAGATTCAATCAAGTCACCAATTTGACCACCGATTGAAAGAACAATGGCGATAATACCAAGTTCAATGATTGACCCGTCAATCAAACCAAAGTAGGTATAAACGGAGACCAAGATGATAACAGCTGCTAATGACCCAAGCACTGACCCTTCCCAGGTCTTATTGGGTGAAATTCGCGGTGCTAACTTGTGTTTTCCAAAAGCTCGACCAAAGAAGTAAGCCCCCGAATCAGTCAACCAAACACAGAGCATTCCAAATAGGATAACCTCTAAGCCACGAGTATCTGCCAAGTAGAAGTAGTGGAACCCAGTTCCAATATAAACAGCCGACAAGAACAAAACACCAGCATCTTGGAAGTTAAAGTTTTTCTTTGAAAAAACAGTCCGAACTAAGAGCAAAAAGCCCACGCTATACAAGACCGTCTGACTGTTGATTGTATCTGGCCAAAAGCCATTATTCCAAAATGACTTTGGCATAATAATCGCCAAGGCGCCTAGGTTAGCAACCAAGGCTTCAAATGACACAATCAAAGTATGGGTCATTCGCATTACTTCGCGCATGGCCAAAGCACCCAAAATCAAGGTTAAGACCAACAGTGGCCAGCCCCCAATCACTAACATTGGGATAAAGACAATCAAGGCCACCACGGCCGTTATAATCCGAGTTTTCATCGGGATTCTCGCTTTCTCTTATTTCGTTTTTACACCACCAAAGCGGCGGTCACGTTTCGTAAAGGTTGTTAGGGCCTGTTCAAATTCAACTTCATCAAAGTCAGGCCACAAAATGTCCGTAAAGTAGAACTCAGCATAGGCCGCCTGGTATGGCAAGAAGTTTGAAATCCGTTCTTCCCCTGAAGTTCGAATAATCAAGTCTGGCTTGGCCAAATCACCTAAGAACCCTGTGGTTAATTCAGTTTCAAAGGCTGCTTGGTCCACTTGGTCGGCCCTCATTTCACCCGCTTCAACCTTCTTAGCTAAGGCAGCAGAGGCTTCAACAATTTCCTTTTGTCCCCCGTAATTCAAGGCGAAGTTCAAGACCATTCCAGTCCCCTGAGCTGTCTGTTCCTTGGCATCATAAACGGCCTTACGGGTTGCTTCAGGCAAAGCATCGATATCACCGATTGTTTCCACCCGGACGTTTTCTTTAATCAAGTCCGGCACAAAGGTATTAAAAAATGTCACTGGCAACTTCATCAAGTAGGAAACTTCATCGTTTGGCCGTGACCAATTTTCAGTGGAAAAGGCGTACAAGGTCATGACCTTGACCCCAGCATGGGAGGCCAATTTGGTAACAGTCTTAACCGTTTCCATCCCCTGCTTGTGTCCCGCTACCCGTGGCAAGTGACGGTTTTGGGCCCAGCGACCATTCCCATCCATGATAATGGCAAGGTGCTTGGGCACCTTCAAATTGGTGACATCAACGTCTGTTGCTGCCTTTTTAAATAAGCTTTTGAACGGTTTCATCCCGTATACTCCATCCGACATAAAATGTCATTTATTCCTTATCTATTTTACCAAATAAGTCTTTGACAAACAAAAAAAGCCGGCGTTTTTCCACCGACTTTTTACATTAAAAATGTTTTTTTATTGAACCGTCACTGACTTAGCCAAGTTACGAGGGCGGTCGACATCCAAGCCCCGAGCCAAGGTAGCATAGTAAGCAATCAATTGAGCTGGCACAACTGCCAACAATGGCATCAACAATTCATTAACTTGTGGCAAAACAAAGGCATCGCCTTCCTTAGCCAAGTCCTTTGAAGCCAAAACAATGGTATTAGCACCACGGGCAGCTACTTGGGCGACTTCACCACGGAGGAGACCAGCCGTCTTTGACTGAGTCAGCAAGGCGAAGACTGGTGTGCCCTCTTCAATCAAAGAAATCGTGCCGTGCTTCAATTCACCGGCAGCAAAGCCTTCCGTTTGCACGTAAGAAATTTCCTTCAACTTCAAGGCAGCTTCCAAGGCCACGGCCGCATCTAAGCCCCGGCCAATGTAAAAGGCTGAGCGTTTTTCATCCAAAGCAGACTCCGCAATCTTCTTGAAGACTTCCTTGTCATCCGTGATTGCTTGGATTTCAACAGCAACCTTCGCCAATTCAGCCTTCAAATCAAAGCCAGGCTCACCCATTGCAGAAGCCAAGATAGCTTGGACCAGAACTTGGGCAGTGTAAGCCTTAGTTGAGGCTACGGCAATTTCAGGGCCGGCCAAAACAGGCAAAGCAAAGTCAGCTTCACGGGTCAAGGTCGAATTCATCACGTTGGCCAAAGTCAAAGCTGGGAAGCCTTGTTTCTTAACATTATCCAAAACTTCACGAGAATCAGCCGTCTCACCAGACTGTGACAAGAAGATAAAGAATGGCTTTTCTGACAACTTTGGTTGGTCGTAAGCAAATTCTGAGGCAATGTGAACTTCCGTTGGAATGTTCGCCCACTGTTCAAAGTAACGCTTACCAACTAATCCAGCGTGGTAAGAGGTTCCGGCCGCAACGATGTACAAGCGATCTGCTTCTTGCATTTTGTCGGTAATAGCACAACCAATTCCTTGCAAGTTACCGTCTTCATCATAATAGTGACCGGCGATATTACGAACAACAACAGCTTGTTCGTCAACTTCTTTCAACATATAATAAGGATAAGCACCCTTATCGGTATCTTCAGCAGAAATAGTCAAAGTAAACGGTTCACGGTCAACCTTTTCTTGGTTGGCATCGTAAATTTCAACAGAATCTGGCTTAACGATTGCGACATCGCCATCACGCAATTCGATAAATTCCTTGGTCATATCAACCATCGCCGCAGCATCAGATGTTACCACGTTGCCATGGTCTGACAAACCAACCAGCAATGGTGACTTCTTCTTAGCGACAAACAACGTATCAGGTTCCTGGTGGTCAATCAACAAGAAACCATAAGCTGAGTTTCCTTCTAGCAATGAAATCATCTTACGGAAAGCATCAACATTTGATAACCCACCTTCAGTCGCAAACTTGTCCACCAATTGAACCGCGACTTCCGTATCAGTTTCAGATACCAAATCAACATCAGCCAAGTATTCAGCCTTCAATTCTTGGTAGTTTTCAATCACACCGTTGTGAACCAAGTAAAAGCGGTCATCAGCAGACTTTTGTGGGTGAGCGTTTTCAACGCTGACATTTCCGTGGGTTGCCCACCGAGTATGAGCAATCCCAGCTGTTCCAATAAAGCCGTGCTTTTCAGCCTTTTCGACTAACTTTGCCACCCGACCAGTTTCTTTAATAAAGGCGCTATCCCCATTTTGGTCAGTCAAGTAAACGCCGGCAGAATCATAACCCCGGTATTCCAACTTCTGCAACCCATGCAAGAGGCATGGGAGTGCTTGGTCTACTCCAGTCACTCCAACAATTCCACACATACAAAAAATCTCGCTTTCAAATAAATTGGTTTGATAATACTTTTTAAGTTAACAATGCTATTTTATCAACGTTATCCTAGGTGGTCAAACCAAATTTAGGTAATTGGTATAGACATTTTATTAAGATGATTACTGAAAAATGAAAAACCGTTACCAAAATGTTTTTTTAATCGTTTTTCTAAGCAGACCCGATTGTGCTAAACTAGGTAAAATTCATTGATTTTAAAGGAGTACAACCATGTCGCAAGAAGTCGACTACCGTTTGACCGGGGCCAAGGTCCTCAATGTTTTCAACCAGGACTTTGAAGACCAAGATGTCTTTATCCAAGGCAAAAAAATCGTCTTTGTTGGTAAAACCGAGGCTTTTACCGCTAAGGAAACCTTGGACTACACCGGTAAATTCATCGTTCCTGGCTTAATCGATGCTCACTTACATATCGAATCTTCTTTATTAACACCGTCTGAATTTGGCCGCTTGTCCTTACAAAACGGGGTTACCCGAATTTTTGCCGACCCCCACGAAATCGCCTCAGTTGCCGGCATTTCTGGAATCCAATATATGCTGGACTCTGCTAAGCAAACACCGCTTCATATCCACTACATGCTCCCTTCTTCCGTCCCGGCAACCCCCTTTGAACATGCGGGTGCCACATTAGATGCTGAGGCCCTGAAGCCCTTCTACCAACACCCAGAAATCGCTGGTTTGGCAGAAGTAATGGACTATCCAGCCGTTGCCAACGGTAATCCGGACATGCTTCAAAAAATCCAAGATGCCAACGAAGCCCACCGCCATGTTGATGGCCACGGTTCTGGCCTTGGACCCGACCAACTAGCAGTCTACCGCAAATACGGTATCGACACAGACCACGAAGCAACCAATCAAAAAGAGGCCTTAGACCGGATTAACGCCGGAATGGCCGTCTTCTTACGGGAAGGAACCGTTGAACGAGACGAACTAGCCCTTTTGCCAGCCATCAACGAAGCAAACCACGGCCACTTCGCCTTTGCCACCGATGATAAGTCGGCTGCTGATATCCGAAAGGAAGGGTCAATCAACTTCAACGTTGCTCTCGCAATCAAAAATGGTCTTGCCCCTGAACTGGCCTATACACTGGCTTCTTATAACGGTGCCAAGGCCCACCACTTAGAAAACATCGGTGCGATTGCCCCTGGCTTTGAAGCAGACCTGTTGGTCCTATCTGACCTAAAAAATGTCATAATCGAGCAAACAATGGTCAGCGGGCAGTTCTTTGAAAACGAACAAAAGCCCGTTCTCTTATTACCCGGCCAACAAATTAATTTGACCTTTAGCAAGGACGACTTGGCTCTGTCACTGGACCCGAAAAAGCCTGCCCACGTGATTGAAATCGAGCCCCGCCACATTACCACTAAGCACGTTCAAACGACCGTACCAGTTGATGAAAACGGGAACTTTGTGCCAAACCAAACCTTTGCCAAAGTTGCTGTAATTGAACGCTACCACGACCTAGGCCATGGTCTTGGTATTATTTCCGGTTTGAATTTGCAAGCAGGAGCGATTGCTTCAACAATTGCCCATGACTCTCATAACGTGATTGTGGCTGGAGTCAACGATGACGACATGGCAACAGCCGTTGCCACCTTAAAAGAAATTGGCGGTGGCCAAGTGGTCGTCAATAACGGTCAGGTCACCACCCTACCACTACCAATCGGTGGCTTAATGTCCAACTTGGCATATGAAGACCTGATCCAACAACAAAACTTGCTAAACCAGGCCTTTGCCGAGATTTCTGATTTGCGATTCGACCCATTCCTAACCCTGTCATTCATGGCCCTACCGGTAATCCCATCCTTGAAGATTACCGACCAAGGACTATTTGATTTTGACCAATTTAGCTTTATTAACATCCAGGACTAACACTATGCAAGCAATTAATATCGATCCCAAGGACTTAGTTAAAGTCCTTGTCGGCCAGGAAGTCAAGGCCGACGAAAAGATGCGCGGGCAGTTCTTGCTCGTCGCTAAAGAAAATAACGAAAAGCACCTCCCATCTGCCATGGCCGCAGCCGTCGCTGACATCGCTTTAGGCCAGGTCCAACTCCAAACACTGGTCCACCCGCTAAAGATTGCGGTTGACCAACCCGACTGGACGCCTTACCAGGTTGAAGAAAGTTTCTTCACCAAGGAGCCCCACAACTGGTTTGGCCCAGAAGCCCTCGTCATCGAAAAACGGTTGTCAGACTTTGTCAAAGACTTCGATGGGCAAAAGGACGACCAAGGTCGGATTCCAACTTCGGCCATTCCCAAAAACATTGCCGAGCCACTAATGGTCGAAGATGCCTACTGGGCTGACTACCAAAAGTTCGTCAATGACCCCGACGGCGACTTCGCCAGCCAACTAAAACCAATCTTTTCAGGTAAATAAAAAATAGGAAACTCTGCGGAGTTTCCTATTTTTGTTTGCTTAAATTTTCAATTATTGGTCAACATCACTCTTAGTAACATTGACATGGCGGGGACGGGCGCCATCAGCCGGACCAATGTAACCAGCATTCTCCAGGTCATCAACCAAGCGAGCTGCCCGGTTGTAACCAATCCGAAACCGCCGTTGCAACAGCGAAGTTGAGGCCTTTTGCTGGTCAATAACGAATTCCAGTGCTTCACTAAAGAGTTCATCATCAGAATCGCCACCGCCCAAGCCGGCATCCTCTTCCGCAATATCTGCGTCCGTAACCGTCATCTGGTCATCGTAAACGGCATCTTGCTGACTCTTAACAAAGTCAACGACCGAAGTGACATCCTGGTTTGAAATAAAGGCCCCCTGCAAGCGGCGGTGAGCCTTGCCTGGTGGGGCAAAAATCATATCACCACGGCCAAGCAGTTTCTCAGCCCCATTGGTATCCAAGATTGTCCGCGAATCAATTCCAGAAGCCGTTCGAAAGGCAATTCGACCCGGAATATTCGACTTAATCGTTCCGTTAATCACCTTTACATCCGGCCGCTGAGTAGCCAAAATCATATGGATTCCAGCAGCCCGGGCCTTGGCCCCTAGGCGGGCAATCGAAACTTCGATTTCAGAACCAACCGTTGACATCAAGTCGGCGAACTCATCAACAATCGCCACAATAAATGGCATCTTCGTCATCAAAGCATTCCCAGTTTCCTTGGCACGAGCGTTGTTTTCATCAACCGCCGCATTATATTCACCAATGTTTCGCTTACCAAATTCAGCCAAGAGTGAATAGCGGTTTTCCATTTCATCGACCAGCTTCTGCAAGGACTTAGCGGCCTTACGCGGGTCAGAAACAACCGGTGTCAGCAGGTGTGGAATGCCGTTGTAAATTGAAAGTTCAACCACCTTTGGATCGACCATCATCAACTTGACTTCAGAAGGCTTGGCCTTTAACAAAAGCGAAACGATAATGCCGTTCAAGCCAACTGACTTACCTGACCCGGTTGAACCCGCAATCAGCAAGTGCGGCATCGCGGATAGGTCAACAGAAACAATGTTACCAGTCACATCCCGGCCCAGTGGAACCGTCAAAAGTCCCTGGTTCGTCGTCTTTGATTGTTCAACCATATCGCGGAAACCAACCGTGGCCTGGGTATCATTTGGCACTTCGATTCCAACATAGGGCTTTCCAGGAATCGGGGCCTCAATTCGAATCGATTTGGCCGCCAGAGCTAACGCCAAGTCATCGGCCAAATTGGCAATCTTGTTAACCTTGACCCCTTGACCAGGCTTTAACTCGTACTGGGTCACGGTCGGACCAAGTGAAACGGATGAAACCGTGGCGTCAACTCCAAAAGATTGGAGGGTATCGTGAACCAAACGGGACTTACCGTTCAAACTAGCAGCTTCCTTGGACTGGTCAGTCGCCTTGGTCTTCGTTAGCAACGACGTCTTTGGTAACTGGTAATCATCGTCTGCAATCGTGTCATGGTTAAAGTCATCATGGTTACTTGAACTTGGCGTAACTGGGGTCGGATTTGCCGTCGTTGACCCAGTCGGTGTGCTTGTTGGTGCTGGACCTGTCGTAGCGGTTGGGTTCTGCCAGTTAATCGTTGGCTCAACTGGGTCGGCCGAAACACTCGTTTCTTCTGTCGCAGCCATCGCCGGTCCATTATCACCATCGCCAAAGAATGGGTCATCGCTTGGTCGTCCGGCTTCAGGCTCCGTCTTACTTAGACCAAAAGGATCATTGCCGAAGTCTGTAATGTCTTGCTTATCCTTACCGGCCAAAAACTGCCGTTGGTCGCGTTTTTGTGCCTGGTTTTGTTGGAACTCGGCAAAATTTTCGTGGGCTTTGGTAACGCCCTTTTGGGCCATATCTTTCGCAGGCAAACGGAAAGTCACAATCAAACCGGCAATATACAAGAGTGCAATAATGATGGCCGTTCCAATTTCTGACAAGAAGCCGTCAGTTACCTGGTAGAAAAAGGCCCCGATAATACCAGATCCAACTGGTGTGTGAGCCACCTGGTTGGTCATATCCTGACCGATAATCCGAATTACTTGGGAAACATCACTGCCGTCTGGGAACTGGTTTTGCGTGAAGTAAAGCAGCGCTGATAATAACATCGTGGCCAAATACAGCATGGTCACCCCGGTATAAATCCGGCCCTTAATCGCAAAGCCCTTATCCATAATCAGGTAGTACAGTGCCCAAATTGCGATTGGTAGCAAGGTGATTTGGTACAAGTTACCAAAGAAGAACCGGCTGATATTGGCTAAGTACAAGCCAAATAAGCCAATCTTAAAAATGGCAAAAATTGCAAACAAAATCACTGCTAGTAAAGCAATAATCTGACTGGCTGTTCCAACCTTATTATTGGTCTTTTTCTTAGTATTCTTTTTCGGACTACGACGGGTTGCCTTTTTCGCCATTGCCTTCTCCTCTAATTACAAGCTAGAAATAGCTAAATGTTTGACGCACTTATTCTATCTTAGCACAGTGTTAAGGCCTGTCTAGTCTGATAACAAGAACTAAAAGTAATTTTAAAGTTTTCCTTAAATGCACACAGCAATAAGAGCAAAATTGTATTTTAAAATTTTAAGACTATAATCAGGATTATCGGGATAAATTAGAAAGGATTTAAACAAAATGTCTAAGAGAAGTAAAGCCATTCTGTGGGCCAGTATTATCACTGTCTTAGTTGTAGCCTTTGCCGGTTATGAACTAATCGGCAATGCTAATCATCAAAGCAATAACAGTTCGTCATCATCGACAAACACAACCGTCAAAAAATCAAGCGCTAGCTCAAGCTCAGCAGCAAGCATTTCAACTACTTATTCAAGCAACGGGTCAACCTATACCCAGGCCCAGTTAGACGCAGACTTGCAAAAGTCAACCAAAACCAAGGTCCAAGACCTCAAATACTATAATGGTTCAGAAGCGGTCATCCTACCAATGACCAATGGAACGATTAACGCCCCATCTGACACCAACTCGCTCAATCCCTATACCGACGGGATTACCTTCTGGACTGGTACCATGACCATTGACGGTAAGAAGCAAAGCGTTGTTGCCGCCTATGAACGCCAGGGTTACTTTGAAATTTACACTAAGAACCCAACTGCTAGTTCACAAAGTTTCACCTACAACGGTGATGACTACCAGAGCCAAATCGGTAACAAGGACTTGGACCAGGTCTTAAGTAAGGCTAATAGTTAAAATCCTATCTGTAAAACAGGGCACCAAACAGTGTCCTTTTTTACATCAATAAATCAGCTGAGTCCGTACCGATTTTCTAACGCCTTCGTTAGGATATCAGAAACATTATCATTATGTTTTTTAGCAAGTTCATTTAAATAGCTTGGGACAGTAACATTTTTACGAACAGTCTTGGACACGGCCTTCAAATAATCGATCAATGAAACATTCACCATTTGAACAAAGCCATCTTCTGCAATAACATTATTAAAATGAGTTGGTTCCGGCACTTCTAGTGTTGTTGATAGTGCCAACTCAATTGCTTCTTTAATATTAACAAGTATTTCCTCAACTGTTTCACCCGTAGTAAAAGCACTAGGAACATCAGGAACGTTTGCCCAGTAACTATTGTTTTCTAGATGAATAACAACTGGATAAGTGGTTGATAATTGATCCTTACTTACCATTTTTATTCTCACTCCTTTTCTACTTAATCATTCGAATGGCGTTACTATTTAATCCCTGCTTGTTTTAATATAGCTTGTTCAAGGCCTTTTGATAATTCTTTAAAGTGCATGGGGACCTCAGTGTAACAACTACCATTCTTAAGTTGAACGTGTGAACCTTTTTGACCAACAATTTCAAACCCGTTTTTCTTCAGCTTTTTAACCATTTCTTTCGGTTTGATGGGCACAAAAACCGCCTTCACTCGCACATCCATTATACACATAAAGTGTGTATAATTCTATGGATTTAAATTAAAAAGGTCGCAATCATAATTGCAACCTTCAAAGTTATCAAAGATTTTCGTGTATTTCTATCACTGCCCGCATCGACTGACCAACCTTCTGCCAATCATCCGCTAGTGCCTTAACGTCCTCTTCCGCCGTCCCAATGGAAACTGGTTTAGTAACACTTGGCTTAATATTCATAAACACATTCATCTTGGAATAACCATTAATCATTCGCCTTAAAGTCCGATTCCTTTTATTCATAACGTTCTCTCCTTCGCAGCAATAAAAAGAATATCGCATTGTTAATTCAAATAACTATTGTTTTTCTTCGTCCTCAGATAGCACGACATTCACGATGCTCCCCACCTGGATAGCACTTCGGCTATCATTCGGGTCGAGTCGAACCTTTTCAGTTCGCTTGCGCCCAGTACTATCGATGTAAGTAGTCTTGGTATAGCCCTTTACCTTAGGCTTATGCTTAAAAAACATGCTTCGCTTTTTCATACTCATTCTCCTTTATCTGCTTTAATTTTAAATTATATTTTAAATAAAAACAATATATTTTAAAAATATTAAACAAATAGGACAAAAAAGTATATTAAAGCAAGCCGTGAAATTTGGCAATTAAAAAGTGTAGCAAATTTGTAGCAAATCGCCCCAAAATCATTCCTGAAAGAACCATTTTTAGTTAAATTTTGTTATTTCAATTCAACCAATAAATTCCATAAACTCCGCCATTAAGGCAAACAAAAAAGTCGCAACCGAAGTTGCGACTTTTTTAGTAGCTCGTGAGAGAATCGAACTCTCGATTCCGCCGTGAAAGGGCAGCGTCTTAGCCACTTGACCAACGAGCCATGGTCAGTTGTTGTTTAATCTCTCTTAAACAACTATATTAGTTTAACAAGGCTATTCAAATTACGCAACCCTTTTTTGAAAAATATTTTTCTTTTCTTTTATATTAACTATGTTAATATAAACGATGTTAATAAAGGAGATTAGAAAAATGATTAAAAAGTACTTCATCACAACAATATTCATTCTGGGTATTTTCATTTGTATGCTTGATACAACAGTAATGAATGTTGCACTACCAGATATTGCTAGCACCACCCACTCTAGCCTTAATAACCTTTCCTGGGCATTGAACGCTTACACTATCATCTTCGCTTCGTTCACGATTCCATTAACCCGAATTGCAGAAATTTTTAACAAAAAAGTATTTTTTATTTTTGGCGCAACTTTATTTGGTCTTGGATCTTTATTCTCTGGATTTTCAACCACGTTTAATGTCTTATTAATTGGTCGTGTTATTCAGAGTTTCGGGGCAGCACTACTCTTCCCTTTATCCATGTCACTTGGGATCGAACTAATTCCTGGAAAAAATAGAACTGCTACAATTGCAGCATTAGGTGTTACGCAGGGACTAGCAGCAGCGTTCGGCCCTACCATTGGCGGCGTCATCACTCAATTTTGGTCTTGGCATTGGATATTTTTCATCAACCTCCCTCTGACCTTGTTCATTATCATTTTAGGAACATTGGTCTTGCGCTCGGTCAAAATTATCCCCTCCAATGTTAAAAAAGTCGATTGGTTAGGTTCTTTTCTAGGAATTACGCTCCTGTCCAGTTTTACATCATTTTTGATTGAAGGACGTCATTGGGGTTGGACATCAGTCACTTCAATCTCATTAATTTTAATTGCAGTCTTGTCCCTAGTCTTATTTATCTTGGTTGAGCATTTTTCTTCAGCACCAATGATTTCACTTAACTTATTTAAAAGTCGTCAATTTTCTGGAGCTTCTATCGTCATCATTCTCAGTAACCTATTTTTAGTAGCAATTACCGTTATTTTACCAACATACTTTGTCAATGTTGAACACTACAACACATTGAATGCATCGTACATGATTACGCCAATTACTCTTTTCATTTTTATTATGTCCCCAATTGCCGGTTTACTGCTAAAAAAGATTGGACCCCGATTACTCGTTTTTACAGGATTCCTATTTATGCTAGCCGGTTACCTTTCATTTGCTTGGCTTTCAGCCTTAACAAGCCCTCTTTCAACTTGCATCAGTGGTGCTCTAATTGGAATTGGATATGGTGCCATTACAGGTCCAATCACTGTTATTGCAGCTGCAGACTTTGAAGGTGAAATGCTTAGTGCATCGCAAAGCGTAACGGGCGTTTTAAGACAGGTTGGTATTTCTTTAGCTGTCGCAATTTTCATCAGTGCCTTATATGGCAACCTTAACCATGCCCAATCCAAAACCATTCAATACTCAAATAGCTCATACAGTCACTTAGCTCTGCCAAGACCCGTTATTAATCAAATTCAAGCAACCGCCAAAAAACAAATTAAAGCTGAAAATAGTCAACAAGGTTCTTCTGTTAATACCGGCAACTTGGCCCTCAACCAAGAAATCCAGCAGCTGAGCCAACACATAAAAAATTACGCTAAAAAACAGAATACCTTCGCATTCACAAACTTATACCGTACCGCTCTGCCTTTCCTTGCTATCAGTACATTCACGTTCCTTATCTTTCCAACGAAAACTAAAAGATAATATGCTTATCAAGAATATATATTATAATCATATTAATAATATATATTTTGAAAGGAGTTCTAATGAAGGGACAAGATGTGATTCTCGGCCTTTTAATGGACCGCGACTTAACCGGTTACGAAATTCGTGACTTAATTGAAAACCGGCTGAGCCACTTTTTCGATAGTGGCTTCGGGATGATTTACCCGACCTTAAAAAAGTTAGAAAATAATCAACTAGTTACCAAAAAAGCAGTCGTCCAGAACGACCGCCCTAACAAGAATATTTTTTCAATCACAGAAGCAGGAAAAGAGACATTTCTAGGCAGCCTTTCAAAGGAAACAGAGCCTGACAAACTTCGTTCTGATTACCTGCTAAAATTTTACTTTGGCAAGCACCTCAACTATCAAACTTTGTACACCATTACCAAAAGACAAATTGCTAACGTTGAGACTCGATTGAATTCTTTAACCAGTCAAAGCCACGAATGGTCTGGCAAAATGACTGACGAGCAAGAGTTTACCTATAAGTATGGTGTTACCTACTACCAAGGAACTTTAGACCTGCTTAAAAAAGAACTAAAAAAATTAGAACAAAAAATCGACTAGGTTCATATCACATGAACCTAGTCGATTTTTATTTATTATTTCAACTTATCCTGCTCATAAGTATGAACCTTGTCCAACTGAGCAAAGTCTTGTTGGCGCAAAGCTTCAAACAAGACGATTGCGACTGTATTTGACAGGTTGAGTGAACGAATGTGCTCATCGTTTTGTGGGATGCGAATAGCCTTTTCTGGGTTCTGCCGCATAAAGACTTCAGGCAATCCCGTCGTTTCCTTACCGAACAAGAAGTAGTTATCGCCACCATTAGCTTCGCTATAATCTGGATCAGTATAGTCCTGGTTAGCAAACTTCGAGACCAAGTACAAATGGTCATCTTCTTTTAAAGTTTCCAAGAAGGCTGGTAAAGAATCGTGCTTGACCAAGTCGACATGGTCCCAGTAATCAAGCCCAGCCCGTTTCACGGCCTTATCAGAAATATCAAAACCAAGCGGTTCAATCAAGTGCAAGACAGCGTTGGTACCCGCAGTCGTCCGGGCGATATTGCCAGTATTTGCTGGCATCACCGGTTCAAATAAAACAACGTGGTTGGTCATTTTCTGTCATTCTCCAATTCTTCAGTAAACAGGCCAGAATTCGTCCGCCACCAAGTGTAAAAGTGGGTTACTAGGACTTTCAAAACGGCATAGCCTGGCACAGCCAGGATAAAGCCGAGGAGGCCAAAGACTTGGCCAGAGGCCAATAAGACAATAATAACAGTCACGGGGTGAACTGCCAAGGCATCCCCTAAAATCTTTGGCGAAATCACGTGAGCTTCCATTGGCTGTTCAATTGCCAAAACAACCGCAGCCAAAGCAGCCATCTTTGGCCCCCCAGTAACCAAAGCTACCGCAAAAACCGGCACTTGGGCTAAGAAAGAACCAAGGTAAGGAATCAAGTTCAAAATTCCGGCCAAGATTGCCAGTAAGATGCCAAATTGCAAGCCGATAATCGTATAACCAATAGCAAACATTACCATCACGGAAAAGGCCACCCCGAGTTGACCCCGAATGTAGTTGGCAATTTGCTTGGACATCTCTTCTAAGACATGCTTGGTTGATGGCCGGGCTTTATTTGGCAACTTATCAATGATAAAGTTTGGCAACCGTGACCCGTCCAAGAGCAAGTAGTACAAGATAAATGGCGTTGAAATCAAGACAACCCCGATTTCACTAACTTTCGCCGCAAACTTACCAACGCTAACCAAGCCAGTCCCAATATTGGCCTGGACCCAGGTAATCGCCGTATGGTTAATCGAGCTATTCGAAGTCGTCAAAACTTCCCGAACTTGCTCGAACTGGTCGCCCTTAAAGGTGTTATTAATCCAAGCTTGGCCGTTGTGCAAATAAGTTGGCCAATGACTAAGCAAGGTCGTTACCTGGTTAGTTACCACATAAGCCAAAAAGGCGATCCCCCCAATTAAGATTAGCAAGAAAACGGCCAAAACTAGCAAAGCGACATACCGCCGCTTCCAACCGGTTTTACCTTGGATTTTATTAACCAAAGGATTTAACAAATAAAAGAAGACCCCGGCAATAATAATTGGTGCACCAACTGCCGCTACAAACTTTTCAATTGGACCGAAAATAAAGCGAACCTGGTAGCCCAACCAAATCACAAGCAAGACTAAAACGATTGCCGCCAACGTCTTGAGCCCCTTGGTTGAGGTTAACCCTGTCAATTTTTTCTTTTTTTCTTCTGGCATGGTTGCTCCTTTTTAAACAAGTTTCATTACTTAATATTGTAACATAAGAAATACTAGCTAACCTTCTCCTACCGCCGATTTTTAATTCAATTAATAAAACATGGTATAATAATAAGGATTACAAGATTAATAAAAAAGGAGTTTTTCTGAACATGACTGTTCATCACGTACTATTTGGTACCTATACCCGGCAGACCTCAAAGGGAATTTACGAAGCTGACTTCGATAGCCAATCTGGTCAACTAAAAAACCCCGAACTCGTTTTTGCAGGCACAAACCCAACTTACTTGGATATTTCCAAGGCAAACAAGGTTTACGCTGTTGAAAAACGTGGCGAAGAAGCCGGCGTTATCGCACTTGATAACACTGACCGTCCCATGAAGGAACTGGGCATTAATATGACTGAAGGGTCTGCCCCTGCCTACATCGGAATTGACGAAGCCCGTCAATTCGTCTTTGCTGGTTACTACCATCGCGGTATGGTGGAAGTCTTCCACATTGAAGCCGACGGCTCACTAGAATTGCGAGATACTTGGTACAACAAGGGTGATGGCCCCCGTCCTGAACAAGACGGTGCTCATGTTCACTTTACCAACTTGACGCCAGACAACCGGTTGGTGGTCGTTGACCTTGGAACTGATGAAGTGATTACCCTGAATTTGGATGACCAAGGGGCAATGACCGAAGCTAGCCGCTACAAGGCTGATGCCGGCTTTGGTCCCCGTCACATCCGCTTCTCCCCCGACGGCCACTATGCCTACTTGCTTGGTGAACTGTCATCCCTTCTATCAGTCTTGAAGTACTCGGAAGAAGACGGGTCATTTGAACACATCATGACCGCTTCAACAATCCCATCTGACTGGGACGACCATAACGGTGCAGCCGCTATCCGGGTTTCTGCCGATGGCAAATTCATTTATACCTCAAACCGTGGTCACGACTCCGTTTCAGTCTTCCAAGTCACCAACTTGGGTACTGAAATCGAATTGATCCAAACGATTTCCACAGAAGGTTCATTCCCCCGTGACATGAACTTTGACCCTGAAGAAAAGTACTTGGTGGTTGCCAACCAAAAGACCAACAACGTTTCTGTTTACCGCCGCGACCTAGAAACCGGTGAACTTGAACTAACGCAAAAAGACTTCCCTATTCCAGAGGGTGTCCGCGTTAAGTTTGAAAACTAATTTTAACAAATAAAAGGTCGAAGACAATTAGTCTTCGACCTTTTTTGTTGCTGTTAATTCTAGGACCCGGTCCTTTCCAAGGAGGCCCTTTGCTCCAAAGGCCTGGAAGTCCTTCATCATTTTCGTATAAGTATCACCATATGCTTGATTTTGGTGGTGAGGGTCATAAAATGTTTTACCGTCGTAATCTGAAACTGCAATTTTTTCTAAAACCGCGGTTAATAGCCGACCATCACCGGAATAATAATACTCGCCTAATAAGTGTAAGACGGTATCCATCGTCCTTTCCGGCAAATAAAAGATTCCTGCCCCGGCTTGTAAAAGTGGCACATTCGCAGCTAACAAAGCCGTCCGTTTATTGGTGTCGTTAAATAGCTGAGCCCGCGATAAGTACAGAAACAACCTAGCCGCCTTCGTCTCTGCAGCGATACTTTGGTCAGCCAACAAGCTATTAACTAGGTCTTCAGCTTTTTTAGGGTCAACTGAACCGGGATAAAAGGTTCCCTTCTTGGTGTTGACACCACCGGGACCCGTGCGGAGTTGCCCAGGGTTTAAGGCATTACCTTGAGCAGTAATTTTGTGTAACTCTTTTAGGCTATCAAAATTAAAATTATCAAAGTGATCAGCGACATAATGAGCACCCAGGTGCATTTGATGAAGGGCTAGTAAATCATCAGCTTTCACCCCATCGACTACGTCATTATTGGCAATCGCCTCAGTTTGTAAAATCGTCAGTGGCATTCCCTCAAATTGGGCCCCGTCATGTAAAATCGTTGGCGTGGCTAATTTAAACAGGAGCAGTTCGGTTGCTTGGTCAAAGTGGTATTGATTCTGCTTGTCTGTCATCTCCCTGCTCCTTTCTACTAGTCAGTTCTTTATTATACCGTATCTTGAAAGCTGAACCAAAAAGGGCCAGACGTCATTACCGTCTGGCCCTTCATTTGTCAGTCATAACCTAAGTCATTATCACTTATTTTTCGTCATCATGCTTCTTTTTTTTACCACGGGCAAAGAAGAGGGCAAAGGCACCAACAACCCCAGCTCCAAGGACATCTAAGCCAGTCTTGATGGCTGTTGCAGCTTTTGGCTTAGTCTTAGTAGTCCCACTATTGGCACTTTCTTGGTCAGAACTATCACCAGTGGTGGCCAACTCAACATCTGAATTAGCGTTCTGATTTGAATTAGTTGTTGAATCAGACTGACTCGAACCAGTCATTGGATTTGCTTCAACCGAGCCATCACCGGCAGTGGCAGCCAGATTGGTGGTGATACCAGCATTGCCACTTCGGTTACTTGTTGTGCTTGCTTGGGCTGCAGAATCGGTATTCACAACTGAATCAGTTTGACTTGCCGGATTATTTGCCTTTCCAGCAACCTCCTGGTCAACCTGGGTCTGAACATTTTGCTTCTCAGATGCCCAGTCAGTCAAAGCCGACACAACGCCATCAGCATCTTGGGCCACATTAGTAGCCTGCTTGGCCTGACTGGCAGCCTGGTCAATTGCTGCCTTGTGAGTAGCCTTTTGGCCATCTGATAGGCTTGAGTTTCCATCAATTGCATTCTTAGCAGCCTGAGCCTGTTGGTCAATTGCTTGCTTTGCCTGGTTCTTTTGATCAGTCAAGGAGCTAATTCCAGACTTATCCTTAGCCCCATTCAAAGCTTGGTCAAAGTTACTTCCGGTTCCTGCAGGAGCACTTGCTCCCGGTAAGGTTGTCGCCTGGTCAACCGCCAACTTAGCGGCGTCCTTAGCGGCATCAACCTTATCTATCCGGTCAGCCTTCTCCCCAGCTGTCAAATCAGGGTCAGCCTGAATGGTATCCTTGGCCTTTTGAGCAGCGTCCTCAATTTCTTGACGGCTGGTTTCTTTATGGTCATGCAAACCAGCAATAGTAGTCTGGCCGTCACTTTGTCCTTGACGAACTCCATCAGTGGTCGTTGCCTGGTTAATTACCTTCTTAGCCTCTGAACCAGCCTGGTCCAATGCTTCTTTTTGAACTGACTTTTCATGATCAGTCAATGAAGCATTTTGGTCAACTTGCCCCTTCGCCTGGTTAATTGCCTCATCAATTGCTTGGTGGGCTGCCTGCTTATGGTTAGTCAAACCTTTAATGTTTTCCAAACCAGCCTGAGCTGCTTGGTTAATTGCTTCTGCCGTTTTGGCCTGGTTAACCGCCTGTTTAGCAGCCTGACCAGCCTGGTCTAAGGCAGCTATTTGTTCAACCTTATCTTGGTCAGTCAAAGCATTATTCTGTTCAACTTGAACCTTACCATCTTTAACTGCCTGATCAATTGCTTGGTGGGCTGTATTCTTAGCATCCCCAAGACCGGCAATCTGCTTGGTCCCAGAATCTTTAGACTGGTCGATACCAGCTAGAGTGCTGGCCTGGTCAACCTGTTTTTTGGCCTCTTCGGCGTTCTTGTCAATGGCCGCTTTATGGTCGGCTTTGGCCTGGTCATCCAAGTTGGCGTTTTGGTCAACTTCTTGCTTGGCATTGTCGGCCGCTTGGTCAATTTCTTGGTAAGCCTGGTCTTTTTTGCCATTCATTTCTGCCAAATCACTTTGGCCCTGACTAGTGGCATCCTTTATGGCGCCACTATTTCTAGCCTGGTCAATTTCAGACTTGGCTTGGTTGGCGGCTTCATCAATCGCCTGCTTGCGGTCGTCTTTAGCAGACTGTGGCAAGCGGTCATCTTGGTCAATCTGACCCTTGGCTGCTTCAGCCGCCTGGTCAATTGCTTGGTAACCATTTTGCTTTTGCTGGGTCAAGTCATTAATAACCTTCAAGCCATCCTGGACGGCCTGACTAACACCAGCACTGTCCTTAGCCTGGTCGACTGCTTTTTTAGCATCCTGGCCAGCTTGGTCAAGGACAGTCTTTTGAGCGTCCTTAGCTGGTTGATTCAACCGGTCATCTTGGTCAATGGCCTTTTTAGCATCAGCAACTGCTTGGTCAATCGCCAAGTAACCATCTTCCTTGCTAGTTCCTAGACCAGCAATATGATCTTGACCAGCATCCTTGGCTTGGTCAACATCATTAGTGGTTGTGGCCTGGTCAACCTGGTTTTTGGCATTTTCTGCACTTTGGTCAATCGCTGCTTTATGACTTTCTTTTGCCTGGTCATCCAAATTAACGTTTTCATCCACGGCCTTCTTAGCCGCTTCAGCTGCTTGGTCAATGGCCTGGTAGGCTTCATCCTTCTTGTCACTTAAGCCAGCTAAATTGTCCTGACCGGCCGCTTCAGCAGCGGTAATACCAGCTTGGTTCTTAGCCTGATCAATCTGTTGTTTAGTCTGGTTAGCTGCTTCATCAATCGCAGCCTTTTGAGCTGCTTTAGCAGCATCTGTCAAGGAAGAATTTTGGTCAACTTGTTTTTTAGCCTGACTAGCTGCCTCGTCAACTTTATCTCGAGCAGCATCCTTACCAGCACTTAAACCGTTAAGGTTGTTAACCGCCTGGTCTTTAGCCTGGTTAATCCCATCAGCAGTGCTTGCCTGATCAATCTTTTCTTTCGCCTGGTCAAAGACATCATCAACAGCCTTCTTTTGGGTTGCTTTTTCGCTGTCCGATAGCGATGAATTTTGATCAATGACATCTTTAGCCTGACTTGCAGCTTGGTCAACTTGAGCCTTAGCGGAACTTTGCTGGTCATCAATGGCTGTTCCATTATTCGGACTACTGTGGTCAGCTAGTTCCTTTTCAAAGTCAGAACCATCAGTCACAACTGCCTTGGCTTGGTCGGCTGAAGTAGCGGCATCAACGGCTGTTTTTGCGGCAGCCTTAGCAGCATCCACCTTATTCAGCAAGTCCTGCTTTTCACCAGCAGATAACTTATCATTTTGCTTAATAGCTTCTTCAGCCTTAGCAGCCTGGCTATCAATTTCTTGCCGAACACCTTGCTTGGCATTATCCAAACCTTGGATAGTTTCAACCCCATCTTGTGAACTTTGGTTAATCCCATCCGCTGTCTTTTGCTGGTCAATCACCTGCTTAGCATTTTCAGCCGCTTGGTCGATTGCCGCCTTTTGGCTAGCCTTTTCGTCATCCGTTAACTTTGTATTTTGGTCAACGGCAGTTTTCGCATCATTAACTGCTTGGTCAATTAAGGGCTTAGCCTGTCCTTGTTGGTCACTAACGTCTTTGACGTTTTCTAACGAGGTGTTGGCAGTAATAGCAGTGCTTAAGTCGGCATTATTGGTGGCTTGATTGGCACCATCGACCGAATCAGCTTGGTTAAGCTGGTCTAAAGCCTTTTCATAGGCTGTTTGAATAGCCTGGGCCCGGTCATTTTTTTCAGCCTCAGTCAAGGCATTATACTTGCTATCATGAGCCAACTGGTCCAAAGCAGTCGCTGCTTCATTTGCTAAGCTAGCTCGGCCACTTTCCTTGGCTTTTGCTAAGTCAGCAAAATTGCTTTCGACTGCAGCCGTTGCCTGCTTAATTCCTTCAGCCTGAGTCAAACTGTCAATTTGATCCTTAGCAGCCTGAGCTAAGCGGTCAATTGCAGCCTGCTGGTCCTTAATTTCACCGGTAGTCAAAACGTCTGGCTTTTGAGCTGACTGACTATCGCCCTGGGCCTGACTAGCGATTGTTTCCTTGGCCTTAGCAGCTGCCTCATCAATCGTAGCCTTGGCTTGGGCCTTTTGGTCAGACAAGGTAGTTGTTGGCTTAGTTGCCGGATCTGAAATAGCCGTTGCTAAGCCAGTATCCGTGGTCAAATCTGTGACTGTTTCAATTGACGATGCCTGGTTCACACCAGCAAAGGCCTGGTCGAGAGCCTGGTCAATTTGACCTTTCCGACTTGCCTTTTCTGCATCCGTTAATTCGGCATTACCATCAATTTGGTCCTTAGCTTGCTGGGCCATTTGGTTAAAGTGCTCACGGGCACCATCCTTAGCGGCGGTTAAACCAGCTAATTCCCTTTGCCCAGCAGCCAAGGCAGCCACCGTCTCATCAGCAGTTGTCGCAGAACCAACCGCATCAACCGCGGCCTGTCGAGCTGTTTCAATGGCAGCCTTTTGCGTGGCTTTATCAGCCTCTGATAGGTCAGTCCGGTCAGAAATCTCCTGACTAGCCTTTTCAGCTGCCTGGTTCAAAGCAGTGGTAGCCGCACTTTTCCGGTCAACTAATGACTGGTAACCATCAGCAGATTGAGCATCCAAAATGACCTGGGCCAAGTTCACATCTTGACCAGCTGCCGTTGCCCCAGCAATGGTGCTTTGTTGGTTAACATTCGCCAAAGCCTGGTCCCGAGCTTTTTCGATTTTTTCAACCCGTGAATTACGTTCATCAGTCGTCAAATGTTGGTTATCTTGCAGGTCTGAAATTGCCTTTTCTGCCTGGTCTTTAACCGTTGCTTGAGCGTCTAATTGGGCCGCACTTAAGTTATTAACCTGGTCCAATCCATTGTCTAAGGCTGCCTGGATTCCATCAGCAGTCGTTTGTTGCCCAAGGGCAGTCTTGGCTGTTTCAGCAGCAGCATCCAAAGCTGCCTTCATCGCTTTCTTGGTACTATCGTCAGCTTGGTCAGCTGAGTATGCATCTACTAGTTCTTTGGCAGCAGCCAAAGCTTGGTCGATACTTTCACGACCACCTTGTTTCTGCTGGTCAATGGAATCGACTTTTTCAATCTGGTCTTGAACACTAGCCAAACCATTTTGGAAATCATCAAGACCTGCACTCTTAGCCGAACTTGCATCTGTGACTTCATTGACAGCTTGCTTAGCGGCAGAAAGAGCAGATTCAACTTCATCCAACAAGGCATCTTTACCGTCTTGGGTTAACTGGTCACTTTTGTTGATTTGGTCCCGTTGGTTATTTGCTGCATTCTCCAACGAAGCAATCGCAGCCTTCTTGGCGTCGTTAAGTCCTTGTAAGTTCTCAATTCCACTTTGACGACTAGTATCAACATCATCAGCATTTGTTTGACGGTCAATTGCTTGTTTAGCCTGGTCGGCTGCCTGGTCAATCGCCGCACCTTGTTCAGCTCGGTCATCATCAGACAAGTTTATTAGGCCGTTTTTGGCAGCACTAGCGGCCATATCAACCGCTTGCTTAGCCTGGTCCTTTTGACTATCCAAGCTAGCAAAACCACTTTGACTACCAGCAATGGCTTGGTCTAAGGCAACATTTTTACCAGCAGCGGTAGTACCACTAACCGTCGTTGCCTGGTTAACCCCATCCAAGGCGGTCTCATAAGCAGTCTGGAGGTCTTTTACTCGGTTAGCTTTTTCATTGGCTGTCAAAGCATCGTTTGCTTGGACAGCCGCCATAGCAGCACCAGTCTGGTCGGCCAAAGACTGCCGGGCACTTTCTTTAGCCCCGGCTAAGCCAGCCAATTCTTGGCTGGCACTGACCTGGTTTTCCACCAAAGTGTCGGCATTGACTGAATTAGCGAGCAAGTTCTTGGCTGCTTGACCAGCCTTTTCAATTGCCGCCTTTTGGGCCTCTTTTTCAGAAACCGTCAAAGCCTTTGAATCATTAGCATTGGCTTGATTTGAGAAAGCACTTGGTTGGCTATCAACAGCGGCCTTCAAACCAGCAACTTGGTCATCGATTGCTTGCTCTGCTGCCTTGATTTGATCATCCAATGACACAAAGGCACTTGTATCAGCGGCCTGATCCAAGGTTGAAACGTCAATTTTTGCTAAGTCACTAACCTGACTCGTTTCCTCAACTTTTTGGTTAATCGTAGACAAGGCCTGGTCAATTGCCTGCTTTTGACTAATCTTTTGCTGACTAGTCATACCCGTATTTTGGTCAACCTGGTTTTTAGCCTGGTTAGCCGTTTCGGTTAATTGATCTTTAACCTGGTTTTGTTCTTTAATTAAGTTTTCTAAGTTGGTCAACCCAGCCGAAACGCCCGCACTAACCCCATCGGCATTTTTAGCGTTATCAATGGCAGCACTAGCACTGTCGGCGGCCTGTTGTAAAGCGGCCTTTTGGCTATCAGACAAAGTTGAATCAGCTAACTGCTTCGTCAGTTCGTCGGCAATTTGGTTCTTTGCATCTGACTTCTGCTCAGCCAAAGTCATTGTTGGATCAGCATTAGCAGCATTAATTGCTTCTTTCAAAGCTAAATCAGCTTGCAAGGCATTGACCTGTTCAACTGTTGTCGCCTGGTTAATTTGCTTCAAAACATTAGCATAGGTATCCTTAACATTTTGAACTAGCTGGTTGGCTTCGGCTTGACTCCAGCCAGTCGCTGGGTTCTTCGCCTTATTAACAGCCGCCAAAGCTTGGGCAGCCAAATCCGTTAATGCCTGCTTTTTAGCTGGCGTTAACTGGTCAAGAGCAGCCTTAGCATTCACCAAAGCTTCTTCTAGTTCCTCGGCAGTGGTGGCCTGACTCAAACTATTATCAATCAAGTCTTGAATGGCTTGGTCAATCGCCCTTTGTTGAATCGTTCGCTCGGCCTTCGTCAAGGCACTATTTTGGTTAATACCAGGTACCGTGGCAATTGGCAACTGGGCTACCCCGGGCTTCAAGGTATTATTGGCATATTCTTCCAAGGCCAATTGGACTAGTTGCTTCTTTTGGTCCAAGGTCGTAAAGGAAGTGCCCAAGATTTCATTAATTTGGCCGTTCAAACTATCGAGATTTTTACCATCTGTAATTGCATCGCGGCCTGTTTCTTCTGCCAATGACTTTTCAGCGGCTGCCAAGGCTAATGTAATCTTTGCCAACTGGTTTGCTTTTTCGTCCGCTGACAAATTTACATCATTATTAACCTGGTCTGTAGCCTTCTGAGCCATTTGCTCCATCAAGCCACGAACAGTCCACTTATCTTCAGTAATGCCATCCAAATAAGCCAAGGCGTCAGCCGCAACATCGGCGATATCCTGAGCCTGGTCTTTTTGGTTGATGGCGGCAATTGCCGCATCCCTGGCATCTGTAATAATTTTAGCCTGGGTAGCTTTTTCTTCGGCAGTTAACTTCGACTGTTTGACCGTCGTTTGGTCGTCAGTACCTGAATCAGCTAAACCGGCCCCAGATTCAAGGTCATCCAAACTATCCAGTTCAAACTGGGCTTGGTTATTAATCAAGTCGATGGCGTTTTGCCGGACATCTGCCAAAGAAGTATGGACCTTAGACTTATCGATAGCGTCTTGTAAGGCATCGTTTTCACTATTGTCATCAACGCCCGCCAAGGTTGTTTGCTGGTCAATCAGCTTCAAGGCAGCTGCCAGAGCGCCGTTAATCGCCCCTGTCTTTTCAGCAAGTTCATCAGCTGGCATATCAGCCGCAGCCTTTTGCAAATTAGCCAAGGCTTCATTAGCTCTTTGAGTCAAATCATCTCGGGCAGCCTGCTTGGCACCGGTTAAGTTTTCGAGTAGGGTTTCTTGTTCCGTTAACAAGTCTTCAATTTCTTGGGCAGAACTAGCCCCTGAAATTGCTGCCCAACCGTTTTGGTAAACACTATTAAAGGCGTCCTTTTCAGCCTGACTAGCATTATCAGCTGGCTTGATTCCCTCAGCCTGGCTGGTTGCTTCATATTGCGCTAAGGCAGCCTTCATCCGGTCAGCAAAGCTTTGCTCAGCGGCCATAGTGGCCTGGGCCAACTTATTATCAAAGTCAGTTCGGTTTTGACTACCAGCAGCACCAGCAGCCGTTGCCTCACCTGCTGTTCTTTGCTGGTCAATTTGAGCCAAGGCCTCTGCCAAAGCTTGCTGGATAGCCCGGTTCCGCTCAACTTTTTCAGACTCTAAGTAGTCTTGGCTGTTATTAATAGCAGCCTGGGCCTGCTTGGCTTGGTCTGTGAAATATGTTCTTGCAGCACTTTTGGCATCATAGAGGCCATCAATGGTTGCAACCCCCTCTTCCTTGGCCCCTTCCAGTGGGCTAGCAGAACTATTAGCTTGTTCAATATTATATTTAGCCTGGGTCGCAGCATCATCGACTGCTTGCTTTTGGTTAATCTTAGCAGCCGCTGACAAGGAAGAATCGCCGTCAATTTTAGCCTTGGCTGCCTTGGCCGCGTCATCAACTGCAGCTTTCGCGTCTTGCACCTGCTGTGACAATTCTGCTACATCCGAAACATTTAACTGTTCTGCAATCACGTCAGAAAGGTGCTGGTTGGTTGCCCCGTTTTGAGCATCCTCTAGGGTTTGTGTTTCGTCAACTTCTGACTGAGCATCCCCCAAAGCAGCTAAGATTGAAGCAATTCGAGCAGCCTTCTCAGTTTCTTGGAGCTTATTGATTTGATTAATCTGGTCGATTGCTGCTTGAGCCTGGGCCCGCAAAGCTTCCTTCGACTGGTTTTGCTTTTCAGTCAAGTTTTGAATGGTATTCAAACCATCTTGATAAGCGGCTTCAATTGTCTTAGCAGTTGATTGCCCCTTCATATTGGCAATCGCTGCCTCAGCAGCATTTTCAAGGGCCTTCGTTTGAGCTGCTTTAACCTGGTCAGAGGCCGTCGAGTTGTTAATAGCAGTCTTGCCATCAATCAAAGCAGCCTGCATCGCCTTTTCATTTTGAGCAATCCGTGCCGAATTGTCATTAATACCTGACAAAGTAGCCTTAATCGTCCGGTTTAACTCGTCATTATCGGCAGCTAATTGAACCTCTTCGACACTAATCTTAGCGTCCAATTGGTTAACGGCCTTAATATAAGCCGCTTCAATCTTTTGCACCCGGGCAGCAATTTCACTATCCGTCAAAGCCGTTGAGGCTTCTAGCTGAGCAATTGCGTCTTGGGCTGTCTTTTGTAAACTAGCCCGACTACTTGCCTTAGCCGCTGATAACTGGTTCAAGAGGTCTAATTCTTTCTTGAAGCTACCGCCAACAATGGTGTTCTTTAATTCCTTCTTTCCCTTAACAAAGAGGTCCTTATTCTTATCGTTTTTAATCTCATTCAAAGCACGTCGGTAAATCGTCTCAATTGCTTCAATTTGAGCCAGCTTTTCACCCTTGGTCAAGGCCCCATCATTAGCAGATGATTGTGAAGTAGCCGTTGGGTGGGCGTTCACTTCGGCGATTGCAGCATCCCGGGCCTTTTGAATTTGATCCAAAAATTGCCGGCGCTGGTTATTGATCTTACCAGCCCATTTGTTCTTATTTAAGTTTTCAATTGCTTGGTTTAATTCCGCACTTTCACTTGGAATATTGTCCAAGGAAGTAGCCGAATCAATCGCAGCATTGGCATTGTTAATGGCTGTATCCAAGGCCTTGTATAAGCTGTCTTGGGATAGCATCTTCTTTCGGTCTTTGCTAGTGTTGGCATCCAAAATGTCATAACCCAGCAACTTAGCAGTGTCAGCCAATACTGCCCGAGCATTTTCCTTCTTTTCGTGGATTTTATCCAAGGTATAGGTAGCTTCTTCCGCTACTTGGCTGATACTATCGACGTCACTAGCCGCAGCAATTTGCTGGTAAGCCGCAGCAGCAATTGCCTTAACCGCTGTAATCTGGTTATCACGGTCAGTCGTGTCACTGTTACCCTTAGAATCAGTCGTTACCAAAGTATCATCTTGGTTGATGTCCTTTAAGGCCTTTGCCAGCATTTGCTCTACATCGGCCTTAGCTGCAGCCCGAGCAGTCGCCAAATCGACCATACCAGTCTTAGCATCCTGGTCAAGGCTATCAATGGCTGTCTTTCGCTGGCTAATGACCATATCAGCAGTGGTTGCCTGGGCAACCTGGGCAATATACTTAGCCCCGTTGATTTCAACCGTTTTCTTGTTCTTAGCCTTTTGGGCTGAGGTCAACGTCTTGTCCGAGTCAATTTCTCGGATTAAACGGTCGACTTCGTTTTGGATATCTGTTCTAGCAGCAGTTTGACGGTCAGCCACAGACTGGCCATCTTTAATTTGCTCGGCAAATAACGGTGTCAAATTCTCAATTTGACTAGCCGTGTCAATTTCTTCATTACTGTGCTGACCATTACGAATATTTTCCTTCTGGTCAGCCACAATCTGGTCAATCGCCACAAACCGTTCTTGCCGGTCTGCTGCTGACAAAGTTGGATTAGCTGCGACACTAGCCTTTGCTAACCGGGCTGCCTCTGTAATAGCAGCGTCAAAGTCCGCATAACGAGTCTCTAAGGTCACCTCATGGTGAGCACCGTCTAAGGTTTCCTTACCACTGACCAAACTATTCACAATCGCCTGGGCATTTTGCTTTGCAACTTGGTCTAACTGGGCGTTAACTTGGCTAACCAATTTGGCCAAATTAGCCTTCTGCTTAGTTTTATCGTTTTTAGTCAGTGATGAATCGTTATCAATGGCTGCTGTAATTTTGTCAGCATAAAGAGCCAGTTCCGCCTTAGCAGCCTGGTTGCGGTCAGACAGACTGGTCCCGTCGTCACTTGTTCCCAAAGTATTCATAGTTGTCAAAAACTTTGAACCAATTTGTTCTACATTGGCCCGGGTATAGACTTGGTTAATTTGGTCAATGGCCGAGTTGTACTGGCTTTCCAACTGCGTCTTTCGGACAGATTTTTCAGC
This sequence comes from Fructobacillus sp. ChS1-6f1-1-27, assembly GCF_059579415.1. Classification (NCBI taxonomy): domain Bacteria; kingdom Bacillati; phylum Bacillota; class Bacilli; order Lactobacillales; family Lactobacillaceae; genus Fructobacillus; species Fructobacillus sp. ChS1-6f1-1-27. The sequence goes on from NZ_JCAOER010000008.1 coordinate 46,191, forward strand.
ATCCGTCAAAGTCTTGAAGCCATCAACACTCTTCTTCATGTCAATCAACTTTTGCTTTAACTGACCGGCTGTTGCTAATTTGGCAGCCTTCGAGCTACCAACTTCATTGGACCGGTCGGACATATCACTCTTTAATTTTTCAGAGTAAATAAAGGGGTTATCATCCTCCAGACCAAAAAGGCGCATATTAAAGAAACCACTACCAAAAGCGCCATTGGAACTGTCATTAACACCGGTCTTTAACTCAGTGTCATCACCCAAGTACGCATAGAGTTCCTGACCAGCTTGGAACTTATACTCAATCACCTGGCTAGCAGATCCCTTGGAAATACCAACAGTCCGACGACCCGAGCTATTTTCACTGTAATCCCCCGGGGTTACCCAACGTAAATAAACGTTACTAATCTTGCTAGTCGTAGTGAAGTTAAAAGTGGTTGTTCCCTGAATCATTTGCATCTTCAACTTCGAACCATCCAAGTAAACAAAGACATTTTTGACTTGAATGTTGACGGTGCCTTTGTCATTGACTAGGGCATTATATTTAGTTGGAAGGTCCTTGTAGGCACCAACCCGGGCGTCTTCAATGCTATCAAAGGTAAAATAAGCCGCTGAACTGTTGGCAGAAACTGGGTTCCCGTTGATATCAAAGGCGACTCGACCAGTATTTAAGGCCGCTTCAGCCGCCGAAACCTTGTGGGTCCCAATCCCGGTTTCCGTTTCATCCATATCATCGATCATGGCCATCCCGCCAGTGACCGTAAAGGCTGTCAGCGCAGCAAAAAGCCAGGTTTTACCAGCCTTATACATCTTGTACCGTTGTTTTGTCATTTTTGCGTCCATCAGTTGGGCCTCCAGACAATCTATTCTAAATACTCTTTGTAATTATTGTATCATATATTACATAAATTACACCAAAATAATCATATTTATTGTTATTCGTATTTATAATGACTTTAATGACAAATAAAAGTAGATATTTTGTCAAAATCGTTCATTTGGTCAAGACCACTTTGACCTCTCAATTCCAAACAAAAAAAGCCACTACAATCCGAAGTGGCTTTCATTTGATAGAAATTATAAAATTTTAGTTCCGACCCATCCGCCGTTCGGCAAAACCAAGCAAGCGTGAAATTGTAAAGGTCAAAACGAAGTAAATCAGTGAGGCAATTACCAGTGGCATAAATGGTTCGAAGGAAGCCCCTTGAACAACGCCTGTTTCATACATCAATTCGCCAACACCAATCACAGAGATGACGGAACCTTCCTTAATGACGGAAACAAACTCGTTTCCAAGGGCCGGCAAAATCGTCCGCACAGCCTGTGGCAAGATGACTAAGCGCATCGTCTTTCCGTGGGTAAAGCCAAGTGACCGGGCCGCTTCCATTTGCCCATCATCAACCGATTCAATCCCAGACCGAATGATTTCGGCCACATAGGCTGCCGAGTTCAAGCCCATTGCCAGTGACCCAGCAACAAAGGCTGACAAATGCAAGCCAATTGCCTGAGTTCCGAAGAAGACCATAAAGGCTTGAACCAAAAGTGGCGTTCCTCGAACGTATTCAACATACACATTCCCCATCACTCGGAAGATCAAGAGTGATGACAACTTGAGCAAAGCCAAAATGGTTCCCAGCGTGGTCCCAATCAAAACCCCAATCACGGCCAAAGCCAAAGTAATCCAGGTCCCTTCGATAAAGTAATGACCATACTTTTGCCAATAAGTCTTATCCTTAGAAGCAAACATTTGTTTTTGAGCCTTGGACTTCCAACTATCGAATTGGCCGTTAGTTGTTACCTTACTAATAACAGTATTAACTTGGGCTAGTAAGGCCGGTGAATTCTTCGGTACCGCTACCGCTGAAGCACCAGTAGTATCACCAGTAAACTTCGGCGTCACAACGGCAAACTTCGAGTTCTGCTTAGCATAAGCATCGGCGATTGTCTTTTCAGCAACCACTCCAGAAATCACACCCTGGGAAAGTTGTGAAATCAAGTTTGGATACTTTTGCAAAGAAACCACGGAAGCACCAGGAATACTCTTAGCAACCGTTTCTTGAATGGTTTGGGTTTGAGCCCCAACCTTTTGGCCGTTAAAGGCTGACAGAGAGTTGTACTTATCCTTGTCCTTCTTTAGAACAATCATCGTTTCTGGTGACCGCAAGTAGACCTTTGAAAAGTCAACTTGCGTTTCCCGCTCAGGGGTTGCCGTCATTCCAGAGGCAATCATGTCGACTTTGCCAGTCTTCAAAGCCCCTAGCAGGGCGTCAAAGCCCATGTCGTCAACCTTTAATTTCACGCCAAGTTGCTTGGCAATTGCCTTGGCTAAGGAAACATCAAAACCAACGATTTCATCTTTGCCATTGACTTGGGTGTGAAATTCATAAGGGGCGTAATCGGCTGACAGACCTACTGTCAGCACCCCGTTTTTCTTAATTCGAGTTAGTGTCGGATCAGTATCCGAGGCGTTAGCTTGGTTAGTAACAGCCAAGGCTGAAGAAAGCACTAGCGGAACGGCAATAAAGGCCAATCCCACCCAGGCCATTAATTTTTTCGTGATTTTTTCTAACATTGTCAAATCCTCTACGATTTTTCATTGGAACATGAAGAAATCCCCCAACAGAGATTTTCCCATGGTTGGCCAGCACCTGGCCAAACAGCAACCTTTATTTTACCAATAAATGACCAATAAAAAAAGCCCACACAAAGTGTGAGCCCCCTGAAGCAGATACCTGTAGGCCATGTTTTGTTCCAGTATTAAGCAGGGACTTAACACCTTCAGTAATCATCTATCTAAGCTTACGCCATACCGACCATCATTTCAGTTCACTAGGTCAGCCGCCCCTACCAAAGTTTGGGTTGCCCGCTTGTGGGGTTTACCTCGTCTCAAACCTTTTACTTTCATAAAAGGATACGTTTCTATGGCACTTTCAGACCTATTATGACATAGCAAAGCCTTAGCCAATTCAGTCGCCGTCGTGTTTTACACGCCTGGGTTTATTTTTTATCCCAGCACAGTCACTACAACCATCACAGGTTGTGCGAGCATGGACCTTCCTCACATGAGAAGTATCATGCGCAATTACTCAGTATCTGCAATTGCTAGTTACCTAGCATTTATATTATACCTTAGTTAGTACCATTATCGGAACCAAAAACTGCTCGTTCCAAGTTAGCAACGCGCTTGATCAAGTCCAAGTTTGTTGTTTGTGCTGGTTCTTCAGCCTTAACAGGTTCTGGTTCAGGTTCTGGTTCAACCACTGGCGCAGCAGGTTGTGCTGGGGCAACTGGTTGAGCAGCGGCCATCGATGCTGGTTGGGCATCACGGACTGCCAATTCTTCTTGGGCAGCCTTCAAAGCAGTTTGCAATTGAGAAACTTGTCCTTGCAATTCTTCGATTCGCTTAGTGAAGACACCATAGTCAGCGATGATACCATCCAAGAAGTCATCAACGTCGGTTGGGTCATAACCAACACCAACACGCTTTTGCTTGAAAACGCGGTCGTAAATATCTTTTTGAGTATATTGTACTTGTGCCAAAAGAACACTCCTTTGAATTCCTTATTTGATTATATCAATAATATCAGAGTAAAAAAGCAATAGCAAGCAACTACCACAAAATCAATAAATTTTCTACTAATTTTGAAAAATTCCCGAAAATTTAATTCGGATTTAATCTGACAATGATTCTTGGTAGTCGTTGGCAAATTCCTGCAAATCGTCCATACTAACCGTCTTTAAGGGGTATGGCGACTGATTTTTAAAATTTTCAACCGCCTGGTAATCATACTGAGTCTTGCCCGGGTAGTCCGGGTCATAGACCATCACCGCGCCATCCGTATGGCCCAGGATAAAGTCCTGGTACTGGCGGAGCTGAAAAGGTCCCTGATATTCTTCTTGGTGGACTTCCGCACAAAAATCAACTTTAGCTTTTAAAGAAGCCAACCTAGTTTGACTAGCCTCCTGCCATTGAGAGCCAAAGTGGGCAAAGGGAAGGAGCATCCCCACCTTTAAGTCTGGGTAGTCTGCCTTCATGTCCAAGGCGACTTCGGCCACCCAGTTTTCAACACCTAACTGGCCACCGGTAATCACCCATTCAAGGCCAAGGTCCAGTTGTTCTTCCAGGCTCTTCTTTAAGGCATACTTCAAAACTTTAACTTTGGGGTCCGTTTCCTTAAAGACACCCAGCTCATAAGTCCGGTACCCCGTTACCCAGATCCGGCTCATGGCTTTTTCCCACCCTTAATCGATTGGCTATGGCCCTGGTTTTGGTCTATATTTGGGTTGGCTCGCAACCGCCTGGCGTCATCAGTTGATTGGCCTAAGCGTTTCCCCGCTGCCAAGTCTGCCAAATAAAGGTCAACAGCCTTCAGGTAATCTAAGCTTGGCGTCAAGGACGGTTCCACCAAGTAGCCCTTTTCAACCACCTGCTGGTATGGCAATGACCGGTGGCCATCTAAGACCTGCCAGTCTTGGACCAGGTCTGGAGCTGGGTACAAGTAGGTTTCATCTAAAACGGTAAATTTAATTAAGAAGAAACCAACCCCACCCTGTGAGACAATGTTGGCCAGGTGGCGAACCTGGTGCTCGTGGATATTTTTCATCGGAAAGGAAGTCTTATTCTTCGTTTCCTTGGCATCAAAGTCAATGTACTTGCCCTGGTAGACCCCGTTGTAATCGGTCGTAGATGGCTGCTGGAAGTAAGCTTCGGTAATTTTAGCCGCTGACCGAGCCGGATAGTCAACGTTTACAATCGTGACCGGGGTTGGCTTTTTATAGATTACAGCCAAGTGGTCGGCCAGGTAATACTGGTTGGCATCATTAATTTCGGATTCCAGGCCCATCCCCCGCCGACCAAAGAGCAGACCCTTTTTGGTGGTCTTGCCAGTCTTAACCTGGTTTTTCACTTGATTGGCATCACCGCGAACGCCCTTGGGATAATTGACCATCAACTCGGCTCCTCTCGAAATTGCTAATTTCATTTTACCATAGGATCTTGCTGGTCCAATCTGTCATTTTTGAGAAAACTCTTGACAAATTCTCATTTTATTCTAATATAAGAGCAAGCGTTTAAGAAAAGGGGTACAGACAATGACAAAAGCAAATGCAAAAGAACTTGATTATGAAAACCTCGGTTTCCAGTACCGAGAATTGCCCTACCGCTATAAGGCCGAATACCATGACGGCCATTGGCAGGCTGGCGAGCTAACTGAAGACGCCACGATTAGCCTGAGTGAATCAGCGGTCGTCTTGCACTACGGTCAAGAAGTCTTTGAAGGTTTGAAGGCTTACCGCCGCCAAGATGGTGGTGTCAATATTTTCCGTCCTGACCGCAATGCCAAACGAATGGCCAACTCAGCTAAGCGCTTGTTGATGGCACCTTTTCCAGAAGATGAATTCGTGAAGGCGGTCAAAGAAGTCGTCAAGGCCAACCAGGACTTTATTCCACCATATGAATCAGGTGGGTCACTTTACCTTCGTCCCCTTTTAATTTCAACTAGTCCAGAAATTGGTGTCCACCCCGGTCAAGACTTTCTCTTTACCGTCTTTGCCATGCCAGTTGGCGCCTACTATCCAGGTGGTTTGACACCAACTGCCTTTGTCACCTCTGAATTTGACCGGGCTGCTCATGGCGGAACTGGTCAGGCTAAGGTTGGTGGAAACTACGCCGCCTCAATGTTGCCCGGTGACAATGCCCACCAGGCTGGCTTCTCGGATGTGGTCTACTTGGACCCACGAGAACACGAATACATTGAAGAGCTTGGTTCTGCCAACTTCTTTGGTATTACCAAAGACGGCCAATTTAAAACACCAAAATCACCATCAATTTTGCCATCCGTTACCAAGTACTCTTTGCTAGCATTGGCTGAGGAAATGGGAATGAACCCGGTTGAAACCTCAATTTCAATCCACGACTTGGACCAGTTTGCTGAAGCTGGTGCGATGGGAACCGCAGCCGTTATTTCACCGGTTGGGTCGATTACCCACGCTGGTAACAAGCACGTCTTTTATTCTGAAACCGAAGTGGGCCCTAAGACCAAGGCCTTGTACGACCGCTTAATTGCCATCCAGTATGGTGACCAAAAAGGGCCTGAAGGCTGGGTCCAAGATGTGCCATTGAAGTAGTCGGTCAGTTTCCAAAACCTCCAATTTTTAACAACTTACAAAACAAATTTGGCTAACAATTTGAAACTGTTAGTCTTTTTTTGCATTGAAGGCATGACGGTCATTCCAAAAAGTAGTAAAATAGTCACTACAGTTTTCTTTCATATAAGAGATAAAACAAAAACTTTTTACCCGAGTAGGAAAATCATGTTTAAAAAATATTACCCATCCTTCTTACCTGCTGTTTTGATGGTTGTTTTAATCCTTGGTATTATCGCCAATTCTTCCGGCTTCCCCGAGGCCGTTTTAGCATTCTTTGTCGGCGCCTTGTTATTGGTGGTCGCCTTAGTGGTGGCAAAACCAATTAACCAGCTCCAAGTAAAGCATGTTAAAAGGATTGTTGGTACTGGCCTAGTGGTCATGGTGGCCATCCAGGTCTTTATCCTGGTGACCATGCCACAAACTGTCTACCACGACCCTTACCGGATTTTGTCACAGGCTGACCAGATTGCCACTGGGCATACTGGTTGGAATTCAACTTACTTCTGGCGCTACCCCAACAACGTGCCAATTGCTTATTTGCTATCCATTTGGTTAAAGCTCACCCACTTGATTGGCTTTAATACGAACTTGGCAGTCTACGCCTTGTCAATTTTAACCCTAGACTCTTTTATCTTTTTGATTTTAAAGACCGTCTGGCAGTTAAACCGGCGCAATAGTACTTTAATTGCCGCCTTTCTCTTCTTCGCCTTTACCCCCTTTGCCTATACTTACTACCTGCAAGTCTTTTACTCCGACTTGCCATCAATGCTCGTTTTGCTAGTAATTATGCGTAGCCTCTGGCACTGGCATAACGGCAACCAGGCCAAAAAAGTCTGGCGTGGAATTGGCTTAGTGATTACAGTTTTAGCGGGAATGCTCTTAAAGCCTAACTTAGTTGTTTTGCTGCCTGCTTTAGTCTTATTCTTTATTATTTTAGGCTTCAAGCGGCAAATCAAGCCCGCTAAGTTACTGGTTCCAGTTGTCCTAATCCTAGTTGGTTTTGGCCTGAACTTCCCAGCCACGAAGGCAATTGATCACATTACCGACTACCACCGCAAAACCCAGTATGAATTTCCAACCACTCACTGGATGTTGATGGGTGTCAATATCAAGTACTATGGGACTTATGCCGATGATGATGTCGCTACTGACATCAAGTTGCCGACAAAAGAGGCTCGGACAACCTACGACACCAAGGAAATTAAAAAGCGAGTTGCTAACTTAGGTCCTAGCGGTCTGTTAGAACTTTGGTCAATTAAGACCGGTGCCCTCTTAGATACAAGGAACATGCAAGTCTGGTATAACGGCGGCTATCGGACAGCACCTTTCTGGTACCAAAAGCACATGGCTCTTTGGCAAAACTTAACTGCCTTGACCTTTGCGGCTGCCTCGATTGCCTTTTGGCTCTTATTGATGTTCCGCTTGTGGGGTTGGCGAGCCAACCTGGCTGATCCAAAAGAGCGAATTGCCCTCCTAGCCATTATCACCACTTTGGCCTACATTTCCTTCCACGTTTTGCTCTGGGAAGTTGAGGCCCGCTATGGCCAACTCGTGATTCCATTACTCTGGTTTACCTTGGCAGCTCTGCCAATCCCTGAAACAAACGCTAATCCGGCTAAAATTCGCCGGATTGTCGGCCCAATTGCAGCAGTGCTTGCTTTGATGACCGCCGTTGGAACAGCCCGTTACCTAGCCCACAATCAAAAGGAAGACGATATTGTTGCCGTCCAGGGTTCCCAACTTTCAACCCAGTACGACCCTAAGCCGTTTACCTTAAAAGCTGGCGGCGATTTGAAACAAAAGGTTCACCTAAACTACCGGGCCAATTACTTTGCCGTTCAAGTTCGTGCCAAAGTGAACGTCAGCGTTTGGGTGAAAAACACCAAGACCGGTGAGACAGTTGCCCTCCCTCATTCATACGATGATATTTACCGGATTAAGCACCACTACTTCCGCCCCGGTACTTACCAAATTATTATTAAAAATGAGACCAACACGGGACAAGCCGTCGATGTCGTTCACAACGAACGCTACCGCTTAGCTGAATACCCACTCTACATTAACAACAAAAGAGAAGACTACCAGTCTTTGATTTATACCGTTAAGTTCCAGGACCGGACTGATAAGAAGCCGGCCCCTTGGAATAAATAATTTAAAGTAACGAACAAGGCCACCTCCACAGGTGGCCTTGTTATATTTAGAAATATAATTGTATCTCTTGCTTGCTATTAACAGATTTCAGGGTGGCTATTTTATGCTGCACATATTTTTTCTTTCTGGTTGCAGCAATACTCATATTAGATAAAAAGCATTCGTGAGGATTGTTATTAAATTTCCTAGTAGCAAAGCAGACATCAACTCTATCGGACATTAATAAATGATCAAACTTCACATTACCATAGTTATCTTCTTCAGTAACGATAACATCCTCGTGAATTAAAAAATGAATATCTCGTAATCCATTTAATTTTTTATAAAAGAAATATCGGCCGGTCCGCTGAGACTGTTTTGAATGATTTACCAAAATCTTTGAAAAGCTAACATTTCCTTTCAGTACATGTTGCCAAAACATCTTAGCCCCTAAATCATAATGCACTCCCATTAAATGCTGAAATTGCTTAGGATGAAACTTTATATATAAAGTTATTTCACAATTTTCAATAAAGTACGTATAACATAAAATACGGTTTACAAAATGTAGATTAAAAAAATTTGCAGCAGCCTGCCATTCAGATAGAATTTTTATCCTATCAACTTTTTTAGCAAATAAAGTCATAGTTTTTCCTCAATAAAAAATTTATAAAAATGGGGAAATATGTATGCGGAAATTCTATAGGACAGGAGAGCCCTTGCCATCATGGCTTACCGAATATAGCCTCAGCACTGGCTGTGTCAGCGCCCAAAGTCTGACTAGAAGCTCCTTGGCTTTCCGCCGGCCCAGTCACCAAGTTACTAACTTAGTTACTAATAAATTACCACAAATTAATCAAAATGTAAATAAATCAGATATTATTTTAAAATATTAAACGAAAATCGATGAAAAGTCTCTTGATGTCAGTATATAGCAGTTCTAAAATTTCCCTTTCATTTCAAAAGTAAAAAGACTACAATAAAAGTAATCAGGAGGAAACAAAACATGGTTGATGAGTTATATAAGAAAATTCGCAGTGCTGTTGGTTTCGATGGCCTGCTTTCACTAGCAATTGGGCTTTTAATTATCTTTGTACCAGACCGGACTGCAAAGTTCGCGGCGGCCGTCATTGGTATTATCTTTATTGCAATCGGCTTAGTCCGGATTGCTGCAAGCTTTAAGCACAGTTCCAACGGTTGGGCCGGCTTTGGCCACCTATTGGTTGGCTTTTTGTACTTCGTTGCTGGAATCTTTATCCTCGGTGACTTGGGTATTGCCGCCGTTTCACTCTTCATCATGGTCGGAATCTTTATTGGTTTAACCTGGTTAGTTGAAGGAATTGTTTCTTTGGCAAACTTGTCTGGAACCCCCGGCAATAAGGGGTGGAATGCTTTCTTCTCAGTTGTCAGCTTCTTAGCTGGTCTCTCACTCCTCTTTGCCCCATTCTCTGGTGCGGCTTTCTTATGGACCTTAGCTGGTTATATGTTGGCCATCATCGGTATCTTGAAGGTTGTGCAATACTTCGGTATGAAAGATTAATAACAATAATCAAACGAATTTCAAAGGAGCTCTTAGAGCTCCTTTTTTGTATTTATTTTTAAAAGACTATCCCCTACATGACAGTTTTTTGCTATAATAAATTAAAATAATCTAAGGAAAAATCACTATGGCTGATTGGCAAAAAATTGTTGTTAAAGTTGGAACGAGTACAATTGTAAATTTAGACGGGCAAATTAACTACCCGGTCATTAACCGGCTCGCCCAAACTCTCAGTTCCCTGACCCAGGCTGGCCATCAGGTCCTCTTAGTTACTTCCGGTGCTATTGGCGTTGCCCTGGACCAAATGAACCTGGCCGAGCGACCCAAAGATATCCCAGACCAGCAGGCACTGGCTTCGATTGGCCAAGGCTATTTGATGTCAATCTACCACCAAAGTTTCGCCTTTTATAAGCAAACGGTCGGCCAACTTTTACTGACCTACGATGTCTTTGACAACCCGGCAATGCTGGAAAATACCACTAATGCCATCGAGACTTTATTTGAAAAAAAAGTCATCCCCATCATCAACGAAAACGATGTCATCGCCGTTGATGAATTAGACCACCAGCACTCTTTTGGTGACAACGACCGCTTAGCCGCCCTTGTCGCCCAGCAAATTCAAGCAGATGGTCTAATTATCTTAAGCGACGTCGATGCCCTCTACACAGCCAATCCTGCTTTGGACAAATCAGCCAAGCCCCTTCACCATGTCAGTACCATCACCGATGCAATTCGCTTAAGTGCCACAGGTTCGACCTCTGGGCTTGGAACTGGTGGCATGAGTACTAAGTTAGCAGCGGCAGAAACAATGCTTGAATCCGGCCGCAAGATGGCTTTAATCAATGGCGCCAACCCTGCCAATATCTTAGACGTGATCACCGGTCAAACAATCGGTACCCTCTTTCAAGGAAAATAATATGACAAGTTTAACTACAATTGGCAAACAAGCTAAAGAAGCCAGCTTCGCAGTCGCTGACCTAACAATTGAACAACGAAATGCCATTTTAATCGCCATGGCTAAAGCCCTCAAGGAAAACTGGCAATCAATCCAGGCCGCTAACCAAAAAGACCTCGAACGGGCCACCAACCTATCCGGCCCAATGCAAAACCGGCTAACCTTAGACCAAAGTGTCATTGCCGGGATTGCAGACTCACTGGCAGCCGTCGCTGACTTAAAAGACCCACTCGCTGGCCCCTATGAAAACTGGGAACATCCGACTGGGTTCAAAATCATTAAAAAGACCGTTCCATTAGGGGTAGTTGCCATGGTCTACGAGGCCCGGCCAAACGTCACAGTTGATGCCGCCGCTTTGACCATCAAGTCTGGTAATGCCGTCATCCTTCGTGGTGGTAAAGAGGCCATCCAATCAAATATTGCTTTGGCAGAGGTCTTACGGACTGTCTTAATCGACCAAGGGCTAAACCCTAATATCATCCAACTAATCCAAGATACCAGCCACAAATCAGTCAACGAACTCTTGAACATGCGCGACTACGTGGATGTCCTCATCCCCCGCGGGTCAGGGGCCTTCATTGACTTTGTCGTCCAAAATGCCACTGTTCCCGTGATTGAAACCGGGGCTGGCAATACCCACATCTTCGTTGACGATTCGGCCGACCAAGACCAGGCGATTAAGGTCATCTTGAACGCCAAAACGCAAAAGCCAGCTGTCTGCAATGCCGCCGAAAAGCTCTTAGTTCACGAAACGATTGCCCAGAACTTCTTGCCGAAAGTTGTAGCAGCTTTGACTTCAGCCGGCGTAGAACTCCGGGGTGATGAGGCTACCCGGGCCATTACTCCCTCTGTTTCATCTGCTAGCCCAGCTGACTGGGATACCGAGTATAATGACCTCATCATGGCCATCAAGGTTGTTTCAGACAATGACGAGGCGATCCAGTGGATCAACGCACATACCACCCACCATTCCGAGACAATCCTCAGTCAAACGGCTGACCACGTTGCCAAATTCATGAACAAAGTCGATGCTGCCGTCGTCTACCAAAACGCTTCTAGCCGGTTTACCGACGGCTTTGAATTTGGCTTTGGAGCCGAAATTGGCATTTCTACCCAAAAGCTCCACGCCCGTGGCCCAATGGGTCTACCCGCTCTCACGACGATTAAATATGAAGTCTTTGGTGACGGCCAGATACGAGAATAAATTGTATTAGCTATAAAAAAAGACCGTCCAATCAATTGATGACGTATACCCCAAAAACTAAAGTAAATATTTACTAGTTCGCTAAGCGGCTGGTTGCCGATATTCAATCGGTGAC
>NZ_JCAOER010000009.1:0-57085 GCF_059579415.1 Fructobacillus sp. ChS1-6f1-1-27
CACCGATTGAATATCGGCAACCAGCCGCTTAGCGAACTAGTAAATATTTACTTTAGTTTTTGGGGTATACGTCATCATCATGGATTGGTCTTTTTTGTTGGTCAATTTCACTTAAGCGTGCTTGGCCTTTTCCCGTAAGTCACGGGCATTTTCCAAAGCAGCTTCGGTCACTTGGTTACCTGATAACATCATCGCCACCGCCTCATCACGGCTTTCTTCTGGCAAATCAGTTACCTGGGTCAAGGTCCGGTCATTTTCATTGTACTTCTCAATTAAGAAGTGGTGGGTTGCGGCAGCTGCGACCTGTGGCAAGTGGGTAATCGCCAAAACCTGGGTCTTGTCGCTGATTGTTTGCATCTTGCTGGCAATGGCAAACCCAACCCGGCCAGAAACCCCCGTGTCAATTTCATCAAAGACAACTGTGGGCAATCCTTGTTGGGCAATAAAAATGGTTTTTAAGGCCAACATTAACCGGGAAGCTTCACCACCAGAGGCCGCCTTTTCAAGTGGCTTAGCCCCTTCGCCTTGGTTGGTTTGAACGAAGAAAGAAACGGCATCTGCGCCAGATGGCAAGTAGCCCTTGATTGGTTCGAAGTGAACTTCGAAGTAAGCCTGGGCCATTAGCAAGTCGGCCAATTCCTGGTTAACCGCCTTTTCCAAGCCCTTGGCGACTGCTTGTCGGCTCTCAGTTAAGGTTGTAGCCGCTGCTTGTATTTGACCGCGTAGGGTCTCTTTTTGCTTGGTCAAGCTTTCAAGGTCAAAGGACCCGCCGTCTAAGTCGGCCAATTCCTGGTCGACTTTTTGCTGGAAGGCTAAGATTTCATCGACAGTTTCGCCGTACTTCCGCTTCAACCCGTGAATCACCTGGAGGCGGTCGTCAATCTCAACTAAGGCCCCTTCATCAAAGGTCAAAGAAGAAACCGATTCATCTAAGTCTCGGCCAGCATCTTGGGCGGCGTAATAGGCTTCTGACAATGACTTAGCCAAGTTCTCATAGTCTTTGTCATAACTAGCCGCTTGTTCAATCGCTTGGTGGGCAGCAGCGAGCAAATCAATCGCACCACCATCCATGCCAGGGTTCAAGGCTTGTTGGGCCTCGTCCAAAGAATCGGCAATTTTTTTATGGTTAGCCAACTTAGCCCGGTTGTCCAGCAATTCATCTTCTTCACCTGGCTGCAAGTTGGCCGTCTTCAGCTCTTCTTGCTGGAAGGTCAGCAAGTCTAGTCGTTGGTTGGTGTCTTGTTGCTGGTTTTGCAACCGGTCAATTTTCTTAGTAACATCCCGGTACTGGTCAAAGACTTCCTGGTATTTCGCCTTGGCCTGCTTTAGGTCTTTTCCACCAAAATCGTCTAAGAGGCTCAGGTGGTGGTCCGGATTGAGAAGCAAGGACGTATCGTGTTGTCCCTGGATTTCAACTAATTGAGAGCCCAGGTTCGCCAAGACCTTAAGTGGCACAATCAGCCCATTAATTCGCACAACCGACCGGCCCTTTTGGTTAAATTCACGGTAAATCACGACCTGGTCGTCGTCTAAGTCCACGCCAGCATCAGCTAACTGGGCTTTTAAAGATTCAGCCTTATCACCAGTCACTGAAAAGACCGCCTGCAAGACAGCCTTGTCGGCGCCACGGCGGATCATTTCAGTACTAGCCCGACCACCAGTTACCATCGCCAAAGCATCGATAATAATCGACTTTCCAGCCCCAGTTTCACCGGTCAACACCGTTAACTCATCGTCAAAGGACAAGTCGACTTGGTCAATAATCGCAAAGTTTTTAATCGTTAATTGTTCAAGCATTGGCAAATCCTTTCTGCCAGAATAACTCTTACTCGGTCCCAGTCTGGTCTAACTGGTGGTGGGCCGCCAAAACGGTTTCATCAATTGAAACGCTTTCAGCCACCTGAGCACTATCGCTCTTTTCTAACCAGGCTAAGAATTCAATATTCCCTTGCCCACCCTTAATTGGTGAGAAGGTCAAACCCTTCACAGTAAAGCCGTTTTCTACCATCATTGGTAAAACTTGGTCTAAGACCTGGTGGTGGACCTTAGGGTCTTTAATAATCCCGTGCTTACCAACTGACTCTCGGCCGGCTTCAAATTGCGGCTTGATCAAGGCAGCCACCTGGCCACCATCCGTGATAATCTCAGCCAAAGTTGGCAAAATCAAGGACAACGAGATAAAGGAGACATCAATCGTTGCCCGGTCAGGTTGGCCATCTTCAAAATCAGCTAATTTGGCATAGCGAAAGTTGGTATTTTCCATGACCGTCACCCGGTCATCAATCCGTAGCTTCCAAGCCAACTGGTTGGTCCCAACGTCCAAAGCATAAACGTGCTTAGCACCATTTTGCAAAGAAACATCTGTAAAGCCACCGGTCGAAGAACCAATGTCTAAGACGGTTTTGCCGTCCATTTCTAGGCCAAAAGTTTCAATCGCCTTGACCAGCTTGTAGCCCCCGCGCGAAACAAAGGGCAGTGGCTCACCCTTAAAGTGTAATTCAGTTGTGACCGGAATTTTCTGCCCAGCCTTATCGAGCCGTTCTTCGTTAGTACCAAGAATTTGCCCAGCCATAATTGCCCGCTTGGCTTGTTCTCGGGACTGAAAAAGGCCCTGTTGGACGAGTAAGACGTCCACCCGTTCTTTTGCTACTGCTGCCACTTGCTATGCTCCAATTTGCCCTAAAAGGCTTTCTAATAGTGTCTTATCAAAGTCAAATTCGCGGTCAACCAAGTCCTTTAAGGCCTGGTCAGCCTGCTGTTTTAGCTGGCGAATTAAGTCCTTGGTTTGGTGAATCCCAACTAGGTGGACCAAAGACATCACGCCCTCTTCTTCATCTTGGTCAAAGTCATCCAAGTCGTCTTGGATTTGGAATAAGAGACCAAAGGCGCCCGCAAAGTCAGCTAAGTTTTTGAGACTTTCTGCCGACAAATCCAAGTAGTGCCCGCCCAGTAAGGCGGCCGCTTGCAACAAGTCGGCCGTCTTCTTTTGGTAAACCTGGTCCAAAACGGCGGCCAAGGGCACCTGGTCTTTTTGGTCGGTGTGGTTTTGCATATCCAAAACTTGGCCCAAAACCATGCCATTGACACCAGCTTTGCCTGCTAAAACCTGGACCATCTTGACTTTCTGGTCAGCAGAAATTGCCGTTGCACCAGCCAAAATCGAAAAAGCCCCGGATTGGAGGGCATCCCCCACCAAGACCGCACTAGCAGCCCCGTACTTGGCATGCAGGCTTAACTGACCGCGCCGGTAAGTATCATTATCCATCTCAGGCAAGTCATCGTGGACTAGTGAGTAGGAGTGAATCCACTCTAAGGCCGTAGCCGTTTTAATCGCATCGGCCGTCAGGTCCTTACCAAAAGATTGAACGACTGCCAAAAAAAGCAAGGGCCTGAGGCGCTTTCCTGGTGTTAGCAAGGCGTCCTTTAACATTTGTGGCCAAACCGCTGGAGCCTGGTCGCCAACCTGGCGGTCAACCTCTGCCGCTAAAGCCTGGTTGACCTTGGGCTGGTTTTCTTGTAAAAATGCTTTAAAATCAGTCATTATTAGTTAATTCCAAGTTCGTTAAACCACCGTCATCGTCCATCACCTTGGCCAAGGTCTTTTCAGCCTCTTGCAAAGTCTTTTGCAAGTCCTTAGCTAAGGTCACCCCGGTCTGGAAGTCCGTTAGGGCCGTTTCCAATGGGCGGTCACCCTTTTCCAGTGCTTGGACAATCGTTTCTAATTGCTGTAATTTTTCTTCAAAGGATTGCTTTTCAGTCATTTTCTTCTCCCGTGATTTGCGCTTTGACTTGGCCGTCAACGAAGGTCAAATCAACTTGGTCACCCGTCTTCAAATCCGTACTTTTTTTAATTACCTGCTGGTTGGGCCCGTGAACAATCGTGTAGCCTGAGGCTAAAATCTTTAATGGCGAGACCAAATCCAACTTGGTCGAGGTCAATGATAAGGCCTCTTGGTAAGGTCGCAAAACCTGTTTTTGCTGGGTTTTCAAACTCGCCACCGCCTGATCAAAACGGTACTGGCGCTGGTCTTTTTGCTGCTTAAAAGCTGAACTTAACCGCATGGCTAAGTTATCAACTTCTTGCTGGTAAGCTGCATACAACCGGTCTGGCTGTTGCATCATCGGCCGGTTGATCACTTGGTCAACCCGGTCCTTTTTGGACTGGACTGTCCGCCTTGCTGCCTGCACTAAGCGGGTGCTTAAATCATAGACTGTTGCAACCATATTTTCTTTGGTAACCGGCGTAGCTAATTCAGCTGCAGCCGTTGGCGTCGCCGCCCGGCGGTCGGCCACAAAGTCAACCAAAGTATTATCAGTTTCATGACCAACTGAAGAAATAATCGGGGTCTTTAAAGAAGCGACCTTGCGAACTAAGTCTTCGCTGTTAAAGGCCCAGAGGTCTTCAATCGAACCACCACCTCGGCCAATAATGGCCACATCAAAGTCCATTTGATCAACGCGGTCAAGCTGTTTCAACAAGGATGGGACGGCCCCCTCACCTTGGACTACGGCCGGTAACAAAATCACCTGGGCCTGTGGCAACCGCCGTTCAACAGTCTTGGCCACATCTTCAACCACCGCTCCTGTGGGCGAAGTGATTACTGCAATCTTCTTTGGTACCCAAGGCAAGTCTTTTTTGGCCTGGGTAAAGAGTCCTTCTTTGGCCAACTTTTCCTTTAACTGGGTCAAAGCCAGGTAGAGGTCACCGACACCGTCAGGGGTCATTTGGTCGAGGATAATCGAATAGGAACCAGATGGTTCATAGACTTGGACCCGACCGGTCGCAAAGACCTTCATCCCCTCTTCTGGTTGGAACTTCAACCGCGAAGCATAGGAAAACATGGTGGCTCGGATGACGGCCTTGCCATCAGGGTCTTTAATTGAAAAATATAGGTGACGACCCCGACGGTTTCCTAAATTGGAAATTTCGCCCGTCAAATAAACCTTACTGAGGTAAGGGTCATAGTCAAATTTCGCCTTCAAATAGCTGGTTAAAGCACCAACTGTCAAGTACTCCGTTTTTTCAACCATGGACGTCTCCTGGAATTGATTACTACTTTTTATTATACCAGAGAAAATGGCCAATAAAAAAGCAGCTAACTTTCGTTAGCTGCTTAGTTTGGCATGCCAGATTCGCTCTGACGGGCGTCCTAAGTAAAACTTAGGAAAGTCTACGTCACCTCAGTCAAAAACCGATAGTCATGGTGAGGTTAAGGCCTTCCACAAAGCCAAAACCACCTACGCCAAATCCGTGGCTGGAAACCTAATTCCGGTAGGCCGTATCAGCGCTTTAAAAAGCGCGTTCGACTCATCGCATACCTCTATTATGCCAGGTTTCGATGGCAATTGCAACTAGAGTTGCTTTGGGCAGGTTGGCAAGCCAAGCACAGTTCAGCCACTTTTCAGGCCAACAATTCTTTACACATGACCTCAAAACTTCTATAATACCCCTATGCTTTCACTCACGAAAATCACAACTAAAACGTTAGTTAACTTTGGACCAGCAGAAACCAAAGACTGGGAAGACTTAGCCCTGCCAGACACCGGTCAAAGTAAAAAAGACCTCTTAACAGAACTAGTCGAAGCCTACGACCTTGGCGAAATCACTGCCCAAGCCCACACTTCGAATCCCAAAGTCTTAAAGGCAACGGTGGAAAAAGATCAAACGGCCTACCACTTATCCGCCATGATTACTGTTGAATAAAAAAGACCAGACGAAATACTTCCGTCGGGTCTTAGTCATTGGAGCTGGCCAACTTGGCTAAGCTCTTTTTTATTTGTCAGAAGATTTGTTGTCTTCTGCGTCATCCCCCTGATCGCCAGCTTTTTGGTTTTCTTGGATAGCTTCTAGCTGGTCGTTAAACCAGGCGGCCGCCTTGGCAAAGACCGTATCAGCGTCATCCAGCAAGGCTTCTAAAGAAGCCAACTTAGCAATCTTCAATTGCGACTTCGATACATAGGGGTTGTCGACCACCATGTAAACATTCAAGTCATAGTCTTGGTCGGTGTAAACCAGCTTTTTTTCCTGGTTAGCATAGCGGAGGGGTAAGTTCACAACGTTTGCTTCAAGCGACATCGCTGTTCCGCCTGCTTCAATCCCACCGCCAACAGTGACATCCGCCAAGGCCAAGTCCTCTTTTTTGGCCAAAGCTAAGAAAGCTTCAAACAAGGCGTCCAAGTCGACGGTCGCCCCATCCTTTGCCTCTAAGTGGGTCTGACTAAAAGTTTGTTCTTCAATTTGAGCGACAACGGCTTGGCCATTAATTTGCATGGATGTCTTACTTCCTTTATTTCTAATAAAAAGAGTATAGCATAAGCTATACTCACAAAAAAGTCTTTTAAACTAATGGCAACCGGCGTTGCAGGGTATATTCGATTGATGGGAAGACGTAAATCAAGTCGTTTAATTGTTCCTTGGTCATCTTCATCGCGATATAAGGGACAATCGTGTTAATCGTATTATCCGCGTTGTTTGACTTTTCAGCCGCACCAACCAATTGGCCCGATTGCTTGTCAAAGATTAAAGACAAACCAGCACCCTGTTCGTTTTCAACCTGGCGGAACCAGTCGCCGTCATATGATGCTTGACTAACTTCGTACTGATTAGGCTTAGCCAAAGCTTCGTCCAAATGAAGGCCGACCTGAGCAATCCGTGGTGAAGTAAAGACTACTTCTGAAATGGCTGGGTACTCAATTGGCTGGTCGTTTTTACCCATAAACTTAGCCGCCAAGTACCGAGATTCAAATGCTGCCGTTGGGGTCAAGTTTGGTACCCCGTTATCAGCCGCATCCCCCGCCGCATAGATGTTCTCGACGTTAGTCTGCAAGTACTCGTTGACTTCAATCCCGTGGTTATTAGCCTTGACGCCAGCAGCTGCCAAATTCAACTGGTCGTGGTTTGGCACCCGACCGGTGGCGTCCAAAACATAGTCAGTCGTGACGGCGAATTGATTGTCACCGGTCAAAGTAATCTGACCATTTGCCTCTTCCTTGGCTTCCTTGATGTTCATATTTGGAATAAAGCGGACACCCTTGTCCTTTAAGTCCGCCTTAACTTCATCAACGTACTGGCTTGGGAACTGGCGCAAAATCCTATTTGACCGGGTGATCACATCGACCTTGGCACCAACAGCGTTGGCAATCGTGGCAAATTCAATGGCGACAAAGCCACCACCCAAAATTGTCACGTGTTCTGGCATATGGGGCAGTGACAAGAAGTCGGTTGAGTTAGCAAACAAGTCCTTGCCTGGTACGTCCAATTGGTGTGGGCGCAAACCAGTAGCAATCACAATTTTATCGGCCGTGTAGTTCTTGCCGTCGACCGTAACCGTGTGGGCATCGACAAATTCCGCATGACCAGTAATCGTCGTAATGCCAGCGTTATCCAACCGTTCCTTACCATGAGAATCTTGGGGCACAATCAATTCATGCTTGTGGGCCATCAAGTCTTCCCAGTTAACACTTGGAACGCCATCAAGGCCACGGCCTTGGAGGTCCTTAGCCCGTTCGATAATTTCCAAGGGCTTATCCAAGATGATCTTGGCATTGCAACCTTTATTGGAACAAACACCACCGTACTGACTTTCTTCGATTACGCCAATTTTGACCCCAGTTTTGGCAAGCGGAACTGCCCCGTTCCAAGTTGCCTGGCCACTACCGATGTAAAGTACTGAAAAATCCATTGCTAACCATCCTCTCTCAACTAATTCTCAAGCAGGCCAAACCCGCCTCGCGTCACTATTTGCATCACCATCATGGTAACACTTCACCAACACTTATGATTGGTATAGTTTATATTTATAAGTACATTATAAGCAAAATAAAAAGGATAGGCAAACCTATCCTTTTTAAATTTATTACTTTTTATGGGGCATCTTATCCCAAAAATTTTCTTTATTGGTCTGGCGACTACGGGCGATTCCCATTTGGTGGAAGTCGACATCGTCAGTAATTGTTGACCCAGCGGCCGTGATGGTTTCATCAGCTAACGTGACTGGGGCAATAATTTTGGTATTGGACCCGATAAAGGCCCGGTCACCGACCGTAGTATTGAACTTATGAACCCCGTCATAGTTAACAAAGATCGTCCCGGCACCAATATTAACATCGGCTCCAAGCGTCGCATTGCCAACATAAGACAGATGGCCAACCTTGGTTCCAAGACCAACTGTGGCCTTTTTGACTTCAACAAAGTTCCCCAAGTGGGCCTGATCCTTAATTTCAGCTTCTGGACGGAGGTGGGCATAAGGGCCAATGGTGGTCTGGTTAGCCACCGTAGCATGGTTTAAGTGGGAACTGGTAATCACGTTCCCATCACCGAGTTGGCTGGCAACAATCCGAGTCCCGCTGGTCAGGTAGTTATCTCGACCAATTACGGACTTACCCTTAATCGTGACGTTGCCTTCAATAACCGTATCTTGACCAATTTGGACATCGGCATCGATATAAGTCTGGTCAGGGGCTAAGAGTTCGACCCCATTTTGCATGTGAAAACGGTTAATCCGGTCACGCATGACCTTGTTGGCAGCTGCTAAGGCGACCCGGTCGTTAACCCCTAGTGATTCAGTAAAGTCCAACGTCTGGTAGGCCCCAATCTGCTGACCCATTCCCCGCAAAATGTCCAAAGTATCTGGCAAGTAGTACTCTTGCTGGGCATTAGAATTGCCGACCTGGGACAAGGCCTGAAAGAGCAACTGGTTGTCAAAGACATAGACCCCAGTGTTAATCTCTTCAATCCGCCGTTCAGTAACGGAGGCGTCTTTTTCTTCAACAATCTTCAAAACATTGCCGTCGTCGCCACGAACGATTCGTCCATAACCGGTTGGATTGTCTGCCTTAGCGGTCAAAACCGTCACAGCAACCTTGGTCCGCTCGTGTTCAGCAATCAAGGCCTGCAGGGTTTCGGTCGTAAAGAGTGGCGTATCCCCTGACAGAATTAAGGTTGACCCCTGGCTATCTTGTAAGGCAGCCTTGGTCTGTAAGACCGCATGGCCCGTCCCCAATTGTTTTTCTTGAATAACGAAGTCAGACCGGCCCGTCAAGTGTTCTTGGACCCGTTTTGCCCCAACACCAGTAACCGTCAAAACCTTTTCTGGCTGCAATGGCAAAACGGAGTCCAAAACCCAGTCCACCATCGCCTTTCCTGCGACTTCGTGCAAGACTTTTGGCAGGTCAGACTTCATTCGCGACCCGTTACCGGCCGCCAAAATCACAACATTTGTCTTTTGCATGACCGCTTCCTAATCCTTTTCTTGGAAAATTTCTTGGTAGTAGTTTCCTGGTTGAACCTTAATTGCTTGGCCAGAGTCCAAGTTGGTTTCAACGTGCAAAAGGGAAGTATAGTCTTCAAGCAAACGGACATTTGACCGGCCTTCAGCAAAGACGGCAGTTCCAACAACGGTCCCACCAAATTCACGGACCAAGGTCTGCATTCCCTGAACAGTACCGCCGGCCTTCATAAAGTCATCGACAATCAAGACCCGTGCACCAGCCTTCAAAGACCGCTTTGACAAAGCCATTTTTTCGACCCGCTTCGATGACCCGGTCAAATAGTTAACGGAAATCATTGACCCTTCTGTCACCCGAGCATCATCACGGACGATCACGAAAGGCACGTTTAATTGGTCAGCAACAGCTTGAGCCAAAGGAATTCCCTTAGTGGCAGCAGTCATCACGGCATCGATTTCTTCATCAACGTACTGGGTCGTAATCAACCGACCAGTTTGACGCAACACATTTGGTTGTCCTAGTAAGTCAGACAAGTAGACATAGCCACCAGGCAAAACCCGGGATTCATCGTTGACTGTTTCGCAAACACCATCAACAAATTCCTTTGCTTCATCTTCGCCCATCATTGGCGTGTAGTAAACGCCTCCGGCAGCCCCGGGATAAGTCTTAACTTCCCCAGTGCCACGGCTCTTGTAGGTCCGACGGATAATTGATAGGTCTTCAGAAATTGAAGATTTAGCTGCTTCATAGCGGTCAGCAAAGAAGTTTAAAGAAATTAGTTGGCGTGGGTGGTCCAACAAGTAATGAGACATATCGACCAAACGGTCAGCACGGCGTGTTTTCATAGTATTTTTTTATCAGGCAAATGGGCCTGTTTCCTCCTTGGAAAGATTAAATTTCAGATAATATCAGTATAGCATAAAACCAGTCCCAAAAACGAACATTCGCTTTTAAGACTGGTTCTCTTTTAATAATTCTTAACGTTCAGGGTTTAAACCAGGATTAATCCTTAGCGGTCCAAACCGAAAGCAAGTAAATTCCGACCTCAATTGTGGCAATAAAGGCCGAAGTTGGCAGGTTGGTCCAATAGGCCAAGGCTAACCCCAACCAAGTCCCAAACAGGGCAAAGAAGACTGATAAGGCCATTAGGGATGAAACCTTGCCCTGGTAGTACCGGGCCGAAGCGGCTGGTAAGGTCACCAAAACAAAAATCAAAAGCGACCCAACTAACTGCGATGAAATTGCGACTGACAAGGCCATCACCACCAAAAACAGGATTTTCAAAGCAGTTTTACGACCATTGTTAACAAGTAGCCCAGCTTCATCAAAGGCCAAGAGTTTCAAAGGTTTGTAAAAAAGGAAAATTGCTGCTAAGACTAAGACCGCCATTGCGACCAAAATCAAAATATCGGTGTGAGAAATTCCCAAAACCGACCCAAATAAGATGCCAGTCGCAGACGAGGTGGCCGTGTGTCCTAGGGCCAAGAACAAAATTCCTAAACCGATTGCAAAGGCAGAAACCGCTGAAGTAACGTTATCCTGCCGGGCTTGAGCGTTTTCCAACCCTCCGATTGAAAGTGCCGCTAAGATGGTAAACAAGACCATCCCCACCAAAGGTGACCAGCCGGCAAAGAAGCCAAAGGCCGCTCCTGCAAAGGCAATTTCAGATAAGGAATGTGATAAAAAGTTATAAGACCGGGCGACCACAAAGGTCCCGACTACTCCTGCAACCACTGAAATCAAAGTCCCGGCAATAAAGGCGTTTTGCATAAAGGCTTGTTCAAACATGGTTCACCTCCTCTTGGTGGTGCGAGGAAGCTTCCTCTGGCAGGTCCTTGGCATCCCCTAACTGGGCTTGACCCTGGTGGAGCCAAAGGTAAAAATCAGCGTAATCTTGTACCCAGGAAGTATCGTGAGAAATCCACAAGACTGAAATCTTTCGTTCCTGTTGCAAGGACCGGACCGCTTTGACTAATTCCAATGAATGGCCGGCGTCTAAGGCCGCCGTTGGTTCGTCTAAAATTAACAGGTCTGGGTTTTGGACTAAGGCCTGGGCGATATAAGCCCGCTGCTTTTGCCCACCTGAAGCATCTGCCAAGCGGTGGTCGGCTAAGTCAGCCAAGTCGACTTGGGCCAAGGCGGCCTGCACCCGGTTCTTTTCTTGCTTTGACAGCCAAGGGCGTAGCCCAGTCTTTAGCCCCAGGGAAACAAAAGAAGCAATCGTTAATGGGTAGTCGTCCCCTAAGTCGCGAAACTGCGGCACATAGGCTAAGTGCTTGCTTTGTACTTGGATAACACCAGTGCTGGCCGTCTTTTCGCCAACCACCGACTTAATCAAGTCATTAATTAATGTGGTTTTTCCCGCCCCGTTTTCACCAACAATGACGGTGAAAACTTGGTCTGGAATCTCAAAAGAAATTGAATTTAAAATTGTCTTACCGGCAAAGGCGGCCGTGTAATTTTGAACTGAAATTTGCGAGGGCATCGTGCTCTCCTTTTTTATGATATAAATAAAAAAACCCTTACGGGTTCTTTTATGTATCTTACTCTGCAAATGTTACATCAACATTTTTAGTTAAAATATCTGTGTAACTATATGATGCATGTTCGAAGTCGGCTTCATCATCAAGCTCAACTACGAACAGTGATGGGAAAGTGGACCGCAAGATTCCTGATCGTTCCAGGCTTTTCTTGCGTCCCGCTTGAGAAACTACTGTGATTGTTTCGCCTAAATGCTCATCCAATCGCGACTTAATATCTTCTAAAGTTGACATCTTCGACCGCCTTTCTCATTAAACATAAAAAATTATAACACAAAAGTCACAAAAATTCAATTTTAGAAAAGAAAAGTCAACGCGCTCTAGCGTCTTATTTAGAATAGAACCCCTGTTCCTGAAGTGCCAAATACAGGTCCGTCAGTTGGTTCAAATCCAGCCGTTCCGCCCGGATACCAGCATCAATTTCTGCTTTTGCCAAGGCTTGACGGAGTTTTTCCTTCGTTTCTTCTTCCTTGCCATACCGTTGCTGCAAGTTATTCCAGAGCGACTTCCGGCGGTGGGCAAAGGCAGCTTTGACGACATTAAAGAGGTCATTTGGCTTTTCAACCGGCTGGTCTGGTATCTTGGGTGTCAAAGAGACTACGGCCGAATCAACATTTGGCGAAGGGTTAAAGGCTGACCTTGCTACCTTCAACGCCTGAGATACTTCCGCATAGTAGGCCAAAGTAATCGACAAGACGCCGTACTCCTTGGTACCAGGCTTGGCAGTCAACCGGTCGGCGACTTCCTTTTGCATCATCACGACCAATTGGTCCCAAGCGATTCCTGCTTGCACCAGTCCTAATAGGATTGGCGTCGTGATGTAATAAGGCAAGTTTGCAACAACTTTCACTGCCTCTCCCTGACCAAAATGGTCAGCCAAAACCGTTTTCAAATCAACTTTCAAGACGTCTTCTTGGACGACTTCAACATTGTCATATGGTAGCAAGGTCTCCGACAAGATATTAACCATATCCGTATCAATTTCGAAGGCCAAAACCTGGCCAGCAGCTTCTGCCAAGTACTCAGTTAAACCGCCAATTCCAGGGCCAATTTCAACGACGCGGTCGTCTTTGCCTAATTCAGCGGCATCGACAATCCCGGTCAAAATACTTTGATCGGTCAAAAAGTTTTGGCCAAATTTTTTCTTAGCCCGCAGGCCATACTGGTTTAAGATTGCCTGGGTCCGAGCTGGACTGGCAATGCGAATTTGTTTTTCCATCTTATTTTCTATTTCCTTCAAGGGCGGCCACCACCTCGGCCTGGCGGATTCCATAGGCCAGTAAGCGGTGGTAGAGCTGTTTGCCATTAGCATAGCCAATCTGTAGGGTATTTCCAAGGGCTTCACGTTTAGCCTTCGAAGCTGGCCCCCCTAACAGTCCCTGGTCAACCAAAAATTCTCGGGTAACATCCGATTCTGGTCGGTCTAAGCCAGCTCTTTGGTCGGCTTGGACAAGGGCTTCTTGCAAAACAATTAAAGGAGCGTGTTCAACGCCCAACGACTTATGAGGATTATCCTTGGCTGCCCGCCCCTGGTCTTGGCTAATCGTCGCCTGGGTAACGCCAGGAACTGCTTCCTCAATCAAGCGACGAAGACGGTTGCCATTAAAATCTGGGTCTGTCAAAACAATGGCGCCCCGACTTTCAACTGCCAAACGGATTCGGTCCAAAACTTCTGAGCCTAAAGCAGACCCCCGAGTTTCAATCGTGTCACAAATGACCGCCTGGGCTAACCGTTTCGTGTCTGACCAACCTTCGACCACCACCATCGCCTTAATCTTTGGCAAATCAGTCATGATTTAAAAAGATCCGGTGGGCATTTTGAACGGTTTGACCAGCTAAGTCATCTGCGGACATCTCAAGTGTCTTCGCCAAGTCATCAATCACATACTTGGTCCAACCGGGTTCGTTAGTCTTGCCGCGGTTTGGCGTTGGTGCTAAGTAAGGCGCGTCAGTTTCGACCAAAATCCGGTCAAGTGGGACAACCTTAGCAGCTTCCCGAACTTCTTCTGCTTTCTTAAAGGTCACCACCCCTGAAAACGAAATGTAAAAGCCGAGGTCAACGAAGGCTTTTGCTTGAGCGGGTGTGCCAGAAAACGAATGGATGACCGCTTTTTTCACGCCTTCAGCCTTGAGAATTTCGTAAACATCGTCAAAGGCATCGCGGTTGTGGATGACAACTGGGAGGTCGTTATCTTTTGCCAGTTTGATTTGGTACAAAAAGGCATCTTTTTGGACTAGTCGGTCCGTATCCCAGTGATAGTCCAAGCCGGTTTCACCAACCGCAACAACTTCTGGGTCCTTCACTTGTTCTTGCAGGCTAGCCTTCGCTGTCTCATCGAACTTTGGCGTATCCTCCGGCTGGAAACCAACGATGGCATGTACGCCCTCATTTTCCCGGGCAATCTGTAAGGCCCGGTCGTTGCCCTCCTGGTCATAGCCAACAATGTTCATTTCCAACACCTGGAATTCGTGGGCCCGGCCTAAATAAGCTGGCACATCAAAGAACAACTGGTCGTCATTTAAGTGGGTATGACTATCATATGATGGGGCTGGTTGTTCGTTGGGGTGGTAAATTGCCATAGTAATCTCCTTTTTTCTACTACTATTTTAGCATAGCTGACTACAGTTAAGGGTTCGACCGGCAAATAAAAAAGCCGCTTTCGCGGCTTTTATTTACTTTGACATAAACTGAATGAAACGTTGTCTATCCTCTTTTGATAAATAACTTAAAAATCCAATGACCACAAACTTTCTTTCAATTGTTCGCAGACGAGTTATATCTATCCAGGATGGTTTTCTCAAACCAGCATCAGACCAATCAATAATCTCAAAATACTTACTTCGAAGATAAGTTGATTTATTATGGTATTGGCTCGTTATCTTATAACAAGCAACCCACTTATCCGTATGCTTCATTACAAGAGCTGGACGAACTTTAGAACCGGCCTGTCGCCCTTCATCAAACGCGATATCTGCAACCATAATGCTGGTATCAAAGATGTCCACCCTAGTCATCGAAAAACTTCTTTCGATCTTCTTCCTTGCTTAAGTCCAGGTGTTCAATTGGTGACTTTTGAAACGCAAGCTCTTGAATTTTTTTTCGATCAGCAATATCTTCATCAGATAGAAAATCAACCGGAAATGGCTTATTTGCTCTCGAATGAAGCGTCAATGGGATTTCTTGCTCATAAGCAGTTTTAGTAACAAACATCTTAATCGCTGTTGCTAAGTCCAACCCTTGTCGCTCAAACACTTTTTGAGCGGTCTCTTTAATATCTTGGTCAATTCGTGCTGAAACTTGAATAGTTGTCATGAATAATCCTCCCATTGTTTTTTCTTAATCATAACACGAATTAACATTATTTGATAACAGATAACGACATATAATAACAATCATATTTATTTTATCTTGTTTTAAACATAAAAAAAGCCGCTTTCGCGACTTTTCCCTTTTAAACATTTTCTGGGGCGTAGTTTTTCAAAACACCATTGACGAACTGGGCGTCTTCAGCACTAGCAAATTCCTTGGCTAGTTCGACGGCTTCATCAACAACCACCTTATAAGGGGTTGGTTCTGGCAATTGCAACTCATAAATTGCAATTCGCAAAACAACTAAGTCCAACCGGGCAATCCGGTCAACCTTCCACCCTAAGGCTAAGTGCTGGCTAATATCAGCATCCAAGTCAGCCTTCTTCGCCAACACACCGTTGACTAACTGAGGCAAAAAGGCTTGGAACTCTTGGTCTTCTAAGACCAAGTCATAAAGCAGGTCCATCTCGGCTTCAGCTGGTGCTTGCTTGACACAAGCAAATAAAATTTGTAGAGCAGCCCGGCGCTCTTCATGTCGTGATAATTGGGTCATTTGCTGGGCTCCTTTGTAAAGTCCTGGTCAAATAAGTGGTTCGGGTCCAAGACATCGCTATCTTTTTCAGCAACCAAGCCGGAAATTGTAACGTTGACTGCCCCAACCATTAAGCCAGTTAGGTTCGTCACGTTTTGTTTGATGGATTGTTGGATGGCAAAGGCCACCTTTGGCACCACCACACCATAAGTCAAAATCACAGAGACGTCAAAGTTCAAAACTTTGCCATCCTGATGCATCACCACTCCCCTAGTCTTTGGTGACAAAGACTTGGGAAAGTGTTCGTAAACTTTCGTATGCATGGCTTTTACGCCTTTAACTTCTTTGGTAGCGGCCTGGGCGATTAATTCGACGGCATCCTTTGCCACCATGGTTTGGCCTTTTTCTTCTTGGTTAGCTTCATCGGCTGCCAGTAAGAAATTTGCCTGTGCAAGCGTTGCTTGTTTTGTCATGGTTTACCTCCAAAAAAATCCCAAACTTGGTACTAAAAACGCAAAAGACTGCTTTTATCAAATGAAAGCAGCCTCGTAAAGCTTAGGCCCGACCTTTGTATGACCCATCTTCAGTATTAACAATAATTGTTTCGCCTTCGTTAACGAAATCAGGGACCGTAATGGTTGCCCCAGTTTCAACAGTCGCAGGCTTACCAGAACCAGTAGCAGTTGCGCCCTTGATTCCTGGTTGCGTTTCGATAACCTTCAATGAAACAGAAGAAGGCAATTCAGCACCCAAGACTTCTGAGCCATACATGGTAATCTTAACTTCCATACCTTCAAGCATGTACTTCAAGGCTTCTTGCAAGTTGTCATCTGAAATGTTGATTTGTTCGTAGGTTTCAGTATCCATGAACACCCGACCATCATTTTCAGCATATAAGTAAGACATTGGGCGAGTTGAAATCTCAGCCTGTTCAAACTTATCTCCAGGACGGAAAGTTACTTCGTTAACGGCACCAGTCCGCAAGTTCTTCAACTTAGAACGGACAAAGGCCGCTCCCTTACCAGGCTTTACGTGTTGGAATTCAATAACACGCCAAATTGAGTTTGAGTATTCAATCGTCAAACCTGTTTTCAAATCATTCATGCCAATTGCCATGAGTATATCCCTCGTTCATTTAGTAATTACTTGTTAGTATACCAAAATTTCCGCCTACTTTCACGCCTGCTTTTTAAAAAGCGGTAAAATCGGTTAATTCCGCTAAGAAAACCAGGCAAGTCCACCCTAGCTGTGCTAAAATAGAAGATAAGGTTTTCGTTCATGATTAATAAAAATTAAATTTGGAGGCAAAAATCATGGTTTACAAGGTTTACTATCAAACCACTAAGAACCGCAATCCAAAGCGGGAAACAACTCAGGCCCTTTACTTAGAGGCCGACTCAAAGGCAGCTGCATTGGCAGTTGTCCAAGAAAAGACAACTTTTAACATCGAAGATGTTGCTGAATTATCCGATGCTGCCCTGGTGTACGAACAGGCTAACCCGGACTTTGAATTAACCACTTTCTAATATGTCAAAAGTTGATATTAAGCCAAACGAAGTCGGCGTTTACGCGCTTGGTGGACTTGGTGAAATTGGAAAGAATACTTATGGAATCGAATACCAAGACGAAATCATTGTCGTGGATGCTGGAATTAAGTTTCCAGAAGATTCCCTATTAGGGATTGACTACGTCATCCCCGACTACTCGTACTTAGTCGAAAACGCTGACCGCATCAAGGCGCTTGTAATCACCCACGGACACGAAGACCACATTGGGGCGATCGCATACTTCTTGCAGGCAGTCAACGTTCCAGTTTACGCCGGCCCACTTGCAATGGCTTTGATCCGCAATAAGTTGGAAGAAAAGCAGCTCTTAAACCGGGCTGAATTGCATGAAATTACGGATGGTTCCACCATTCAATTTGACCAAATGTCAGTTGAATTCGTTCGAACTACCCACTCAATCCCCGATGTCTTTGCCGTTGCTGTGAAAACACCAGTCGGTACCATCGTGGAAACTGGGGACTTCAAGTTTGACTTGACCCCGACAACCAAGCAAAAGCCAAACCTTTGGTCAATGGCCCGCTTGGGACACGAAGGTGTCTTACTCTTAATGTCTGATTCAACCAACGCTGAACGGCCCGAATGGACCAAGTCAGAAGCTTGGGTGGAAAAGACCGTTAATAAGCTCTTCAACCAGTTGAAGCATGGTCGGATTATCTTTGCCACCTTCGCCTCGAACATGAACCGAATCAAGATGGCAACGGATGCCGCTATCAAACACGGTCGTAAGATTGTTGTCTTCGGTCGGTCAATGGAGTCTGCCATGGAAAATGGCCGGGCCCTTGGTTACTTGGACATCCCAGACGACGCTTTGATTGAGCAATCACAAATCAAAAACATCCCCGATGACGAATTGTTGATTCTTTCAACTGGTTCTCAAGGGGAATCAATGGCCGCCCTTGCTCGGATTGCCAATGGCACTCACAAGCAAGTTAAGTTGAAGCCAAACGATAATGTCATTTTCTCTTCTTCGCCAATTCCTGGTAACACGGGTTCTGTGAACGCCGTGATTAACAAGTTGGAAGAAGGCGGTGCCAACGTCATCCACGGTAAGCTAAACAACATTCACACTTCTGGTCACGGTGGCCAAGAAGAACAAAAGTTGATGATTTCACTGATGAAGCCGGAATACTTTATGCCGGTCCACGGTGAATACCGGATGTTAAAGGTTCACGCTGGTTTGGCTGAAGAATTAGACGTGCCAAAGGACCACACCTTTATCCTAGAAAACGGTGACGTCTTAGCCCTTGATGGGGTGAACCCACCTCGGGCTGCTGGTCACTTCCCTGCCGAAGATACTTACATCGACGGTTCTGGAATTGGTGACATTGGTTCAGTCGTCTTGCACGACCGCTTGAAGCTTTCACAAGACGGCTTAGTAATTGTGACTGCTACCATCGACTTGAAGAAGAAAGAAATTCTTTCAGGCCCTGATATCTTATCTCGTGGATTCGTTTATATGCGTGAATCCGGAGATTTGATTAACGATGGCCGTCACGTTATCTTCAACACCATCCGCAAGGCAATGGCCCAAAAGGGTGCTTCAGAGTCCGATATCCGTCAAGCGATTATCGATGACTTATCGAAGTACTTGCATAAGGAAACTGCCCGCAAGCCAATGATCTTGCCAATGTTGATTATGATTTAAAATAAATACTGAAAACGTTCCTAAAAAATTGCTTTTGGGGGCGTTTTTTTCAGCTTAAATTTGTTATTATAGTATTAACGTTAATGTTTTGTTTAATTTGATTTAGAAATTCAATAAAATATCCGTTATTAGCCAGGATAAGGAGTACTACCGATGACAGACCGCAAGATTCCCGCCATTATGGGAACGCAACACCCAGATAACGCCAACGCCCCTTTCTGGGACAAAAACCAACAACCATTTATTTCAGCTTACCGGGAAACCGATGAAGCCTACCATAACTATAAGGTTTTGGATGTTGACGAATACATGTGGGACTGGGAAG
Organism: Fructobacillus sp. ChS1-6f1-1-27; assembly: GCF_059579415.1. NCBI lineage: Bacteria > Bacillati > Bacillota > Bacilli > Lactobacillales > Lactobacillaceae > Fructobacillus > Fructobacillus sp. ChS1-6f1-1-27. Next base: position 19,146 of record NZ_JCAOER010000009.1, read on the forward strand.
GTAAACACGCCGACGCAGCCGTCATCGACCGGCTCTTTTCGACCCGCTATGACTACTTTAAAGACCACCAACTTGGTCGTGACAAATTCTTGACCTTCCGTTTTCCAAATATTTGGGAAGAAAAAGGTTATAACTTGATGCAGGCCATGACTGCCTTTTTGAGTTCTGAAGATTTTGCTAATGACTTAGGCTTTGACCAACGGCCCCTATTTGAAGCCATCTTACCAATGGCCCAACGGGCCGACCAAATCTTAGAGATGCAGCTCTTGTTTGAAAAGCTAGCCCAATTCAAGGATGCTACTTTTACGCCTGAAGAAGACAACAAAGCCTACATCGAAATGATTCCCCTCTTTGAGGAGTTTGAAACCCAATACCACGCTCCTGAAATTTTGAAGGAGTACTTGGACTTGCACGAAAAGCACTTTGGCTTTCGTCCAAAGCACCTCCGGGTCTTCTTGGCTGGTTCTGATTCTGCTTTGTCAGCCGGCTTCTTATCATCCATCATCGGTAACAAATTAGCCCTAGCCCGCTTACATGAATTCGCCGAAGAAGAAGAAATTAAAATTTACCCAATTTCTGGAACAGGGTCAGCTATTTTCCGTGGTGGCCTTTCTCCTAAACGAGTGAAGCGTTACGTGAAGGAATTCCCTGGAATCCGGACTGCTACCATCCAATCAGCTTTCCGCTATGACTTCCCAATTGAAGAAAGCAAACAAGCAATTGCCTTCTTGAAGGAAGAGCTGCCAAAGGCCAAGCCAATTTCGATTGCGGCTGCGGATGAAGAAGTCCTATCAACAATTGCCCAGCGGGCAGCCAAGTTCTACCAAGACACCCTGGAGCAAATCGTTCCAGACGTCCAACCAATCTTTAAGGCCTTTCCAAAGCGCCGTGACCGTCGCCAACACGTTGGTGTCCTCGGTTACTCACGGTCAGTCGATAATGTCGAACTTCCCCGGGCAATTAACTTTACCGGTGCCTTTTATTCAATCGGTGTCCCACCAGAATTAATTGGCTTTGGTCGGGCTTTGAACAGCTTATCTGACCATGAACGGGCTGTTTTGGACCAATACTACCCAAGTATGCAGGCCGACTTTGAAGAAATCTTCCACTATATTAACCTCGACGCCTTGGCCATCTTAAAGACTGAAAGTCCTGCCTGGGCCGAAATCGAAGAAGATATTAACTTACTCAAGGACGCCTTTAATTTGAAGGTTGGTCCAACTACTTTGGCCGAAGAACAGCACGCCGAAATCGCCCTGCAGGTTGTTGAATTCAAGTCTGGAGCCCCAGTTGCCATCACCGCCTTGATTAACAACATGGCCCAATTGCGGCACTTCTTGGGTTAATTTACCAAGCAAAAACCAGTCAAATGGCCGGTTTTCTGCTATAATGGATTATTAAGTAAGTTCTTACTGATTGTCCAACCATCAGCATGCTTCCTAGCATGCTTTTTTTATCCACTAAAGTAGAAAATTATGATTCAAGCACACTATATTATTGATACAACCGTTGTAAGAGACAAAGATCGCAAGCTTTTAGACCAGCTTGAGGGTCAATTAAACCACTCAGACTCGGCCCTATCCTTTCAAAAAAATAATGGTCATAACTCGATTACTGCATTAGCCAAGCGAGTTGCCCGGTCAATGGACCTTGAAAACCCTCAACCGATCGTAATTGTTGGTAACAAGTCTTCTTTGAACGAAGCTGTTGCTGGTTTTTTGAACCTAAATGAAGACTACCGCTGGCCAATCCTATTAGCTAACTGGCCAGAAAAAGGCGTTGATTTAAACGCTTTAACCAACCAAATCAACCGGTCTTTGGCGGTCAATGAAGTTGCTAACCACCAACTGGGCGTCATCGAGGGGCAGGTCCCTCAAACTGGTCGCCAATACTTCTTTGACACCGTTCAAGTCGGTCCTGACTTTTCAGCCATCATGCCAGATGACAAGCGGGTTCGCTTGCGCCATGCCTACCACCAACTTCGCGACTTTTTGTCACTATCATCGGCTAATACCAATGGTTTGACTTACTCTTGGACGCTCCGCTTTGGTTCAACTTACCAACGCTATGCTCAAACAATGGCCTTGCAATTAACTTTGAACCAAGAAGACGACGGCACAACCTTACGGATTTTAAACCAGTTGCCTGTCTTTCGTCTCTGGAAGTCCTATAAAAACAACAAAAAGGGCATTGAAAATCCCGGGCGCCAAGGCTTTACCACGATTGAATTGCCCGATTCAGCCAACTTTCACATTGCTGACATTCAAACCGTCAAGACAGATGGCCGGCAATTGAAAAACGGGGCTTACTCTTTTACTTTAAAGAGGACAACTTACCCGTTAATTGAAAATCAGGATTAAAAAAGACTAGGACTCACTGCTTTTGCAGTTTGTCCTAGTCTTTTTAATTAATTTGTTTTAAAGGGCAGCCTTAATCTTTTTCACCTGGTCCAACTTTTCCCAAGGAAGGTCTAAGTCTGGACGACCAAAGTGACCGTAGGCAGCTGTTTGCTGGTAGATTGGCCGGCGAAGGTTTAGGTTGTTAATAATTGACAAGGGGCGGAAGTCGAATAAGTCGGCAACGATTGCTTCAATCTTGCTTTCATCCACCTTAGCAGTGCCAAAGGTATCAATTGTCAGTGAGACCGGCTTGGCAACGCCAATGGCGTAAGCCACTTGGAGTTCAACTTTGTCAGCAACACCAGCCGCTACTAAGTTCTTAGCGACGTAACGGGCGTAGTAAGCAGCAGACCGGTCGACCTTAGTAGCATCCTTACCAGAGAAGGCCCCACCACCGTGGTGGGCAGCCCCACCGTAGGTATCGACAATAATCTTGCGACCAGTCAAACCAGAGTCAGCTTGAGGGCCACCCAAGACAAAGCGACCAGATGGGTTGATATAGTAGTGGGTTTCTTCGTCCACTAGGTTGGCTGGCAAAACCTGGTCAATGACTAACTTTTTAATGTCAGCCCGCAAAGTTTCCAAACTAACGTCTTCATTGTGCTGAGTCGATAAAACCACGGCTGAAATCCGGTTGACCGTCCCATCATCGGCTAATTCCAAAGTCACTTCACCCTTAGCATCTGGCCGGAGGTAGTCGACTTCTTTGGCCTCACGAATGTCCTTGATCTTACGCATCAATTGATGAGAAAGATCCAAGGCTAGTGGTAAGTAGTCAGCCGTTTCGTTAGTGGCATAGCCAAAGACCATTCCCTGGTCCCCTGCCCCTAGTTGGTCAGGGTCATCATCGGCGGCATCAACGGCCTGGGCGATATCTGGTGACTGTTCAACAATTTTGTTCGAAACATTAATGGAATCAGCCGAGAACCCGTATTCCGGTTGGTCGTAACCAATTTCTTTAATCGTATCAACGGCGATTTGGCGGACATTCACATAAGCCGTGGTTGATAGTTCACCAAAGATGGAAACATCCCCCGTTGAGGTCGTGACTTCAATGGCAGCGCGAGCATTGGGGTCTTCTGCCAAAACGGCATCCAAGATGGCATCAGCAATCTGGTCGGCAACCTTGTCGGGGTGGCCATTGGCAACGGATTCAGCGGTAAAGTACTTTGTCATTTCTTTTCTCCTTTTGATCTTCAACTAACAATCTAGGGGCAAAAGAAAAGCGCTTTCGACAACCAAAAGCGCTTTGCAAGTTGCCTATCTTACAGAATTACCACCGTGCTAATGCCGGTTGGTGCAGGTTCACCGTGCTGTATCACTTCCCTGCTCTTGATAGTTATGTAATTTATATTTTATATTCTACATGCTAAAATAAAAAATAGCAATTAACTTTTTTTTGAGGTGCCTAATGACAAGAGAAAATAATAACCAAGAAGATGACTGGCAACAAAACTCGCCCAACTTCGACCACCTAAACGGTGAAACAAAACAAAAAACCGCCGAATTCTTTTCGAGGTCGGCTAGGCGGAAAGAAGAAGCTGGCCAGGGTGACTCCGTTGCTAGCTTTGAAAGAAGGCGGTCTGAAAGAGCCGTCCACCAGGCTAGCACCTTACCAGCGCCCCACCCCTACACAGCACCATTCTTTACGATTGGCCTACTGATTACCTGGTGGCAGCAACCAATCTTCTACGCTTCTGTCTTAGACAGTCTCTTAACTTGGCAATTCTGGGCCCTAGTGATTTATTCAGTCATTACTGCCTACGTCATTGGGCAGCTGGTCAAAAACCGGTTCAAGCAAGCTGGTCCGAAAACAACGCTCTTTCTGGTCTTGTCAGTCGTGGTCGTCTTAACCTCACAATTACGGACCCGGTTTGAAATCATTGCACTATTGGCCCTACTAACCTTTTTCCTCTTCGCCCTACCAATTCGAGCCTTTCAACTGGAAAATGGCTTTGGGATTGCAGGAATCGGTATCCTAGTCCCATTGACGGTCCCAGTTGCAATTAACTTTTTAACAAGTAATTACGTACCAACCTCCTTCTTAGCCCAGTCAGCAACCTTAATCTGTGGAACAGCCTTTTACTTTACCCCACTCTTCTTACCAACGGCCAAGGGCCGACAGCTTAGCTTACTGACGAGCTTATTATTCCTAATCGCCCTTGTGATTGGCCATGGTTTTGGCCTGTTGACCTTAATTGCCATCGCTTTCGCCCTCCTGTCATTTTTCCTAACCTTTATCCGGCCAATGACTTACACTTGGCAACCAATTATCGCCATCATTGGTATTATGGTGACAACCTTGATGTTCTACCATTAAGATTAACTAATCATTTCAAATCAAAAATCCCGGTTGAAATAAATTCAACCGGGATTTTTATTTGCCAGTAATAATTTACTGAAGCATGGTGATTGTATAAGACTTTTCACCAGACTTCCGGGTCAAGATTGCTTGGACGTCACTAGCCGTTTTAACCGTGATAGTAACCGGTGCAGACGATGGTAGGTACTTTACCGCAGAAGTGGAAATATAGTCTGTAAAGGCCTCTAATTCAGTTTCAGAGTAAAACTGAGTGGTGACCGTCACGTTTTCAGAAGACAACTTACTGTTGTCATACTTTGCAGTGGCAGTTGCACCAGCAATATTAGGGAAAAAGCCAGAAATATCGTTCTTAAAGTTGTTAAAGCCAGTATTTTCATCACTAGCAACGGCAACCGTTGACCCACTTTGTTCAGGCAAGACAACCGATTGTTCGCTAATTGATGACCATGAGCCGATGTTGGTCCCAGACTTTGACGTTGCTTGTGAATAAAAGGAACCTGGTGCCAAAGAATCCTGCTTGGCCGTGGCATACATGGCCAAGACAATTGGGATGTTTTTGCCAACACCCGTTTGTTCACGGATTGTCTTAATCAACTTTGGTGCAATCTTTTGACCATAGGCAATCCGGTCAGCGTCAGAAATTGACTGGTAGAAGGTCGTTCCATACTGTTCCTTCTGGTAGGCATCCTGGGTATTCATCGCTACCCCGACAACCATACCGGACAACTTCAAGTTGTTGCCGTCTTTGGTCATGAAGTCTTGTTCAGTCAAAGTTTGAACATAGATTGGGTTACGACTACTGTCCGTCTTCCCGTTATCCTTGGGGTTCAAACCAGTCGTATCAGAGTCTGTCTGCCGGGCCAACAACGCGTTAACCGTATCGGCACTCAAATACTGACCCTCTTGGAAGATATACCGACCAGTCTTAAAGTGAGTCTTAGAAAGTGACAGCAAAGATGATTCAAAATCCTTGGTATCCAGAGCGTTGTTCAAAGACGTGGCCGTAATTCCGCGAGCAGCTGAAACCAAGTACTGCCCGTTTTTAATAACCGTTTGGTAGTTGCCAGATGAGTTTTGGGTCAACTGGATACCCTTTGACTTGGAGACCGTTGTGGTCGACTGCGTAATATTAATAAAGAAAAAGGCCAGGCCTAAAATCAAAACCACAGCCACTCCAATTAGGAGGTAGCCTCTTTTTGTAATCCGTTTTAACATCATTTATCCTCTTTGATTCCAGTAGGAAGTCCCACTAAAATGACGGCCTTCGGTCGCCCTTATTCCGCTTCATTTGCCTGTGCGGATAAGAATTCTTGCTCGTTCCAGACAGTCACACCAAGGTCTTCAGCCTTCTGTAGCTTCGACCCGGCATCAGCTCCGGCAATCACCAGGTCAGTCTTTTTTGAAACCGAACCAGCAACGTTGGCGCCGTGTGCTTCTAGCCAATTGGCAACTTCACTGCGAGCACTCATCTCTAGTTTACCAGTCAAAACAACCTTTTTGCCATAGAAAAATGAATTTTCATCAACTGGGCCATTCTCAGACCGGTATTCCAAATTAACCCCCGCATTGGCCAACTCAGCAAGCAAGGCCTGTGATTGGGGTTCATCAAAGTATTTTACCACAGAATCGGCAATTGCTTGGCCAATGCCCTCAATTGCCGCAATTTTGTCAGTCTCGGCAACTGCCAAAGCATTCAGCGTCTTAAATTCTGACAAGATTGACTTGGCTGCTTTCGCACCGACTAGGCGGATTCCCAGACCAAAGAGCAAGCGGTCAGCTGAGTTCTCTTTCGAGGTCTGGATTGCTTGAACGAGGTTTTGTGCCGACTTTTCCTTGAACTTATCCAAGCCTAAGAGTTTGTCTTCAGTCAATGAATAGATGGAAGCGACATCAGTAATCATCTTCTTATCTAAGAGTTGGGTCACAATCTTAGGGCCCAAGCCGATAATGTTCATGGCATTTCGTGAGGCAAAGTGCGTTAAGCCTTCTTGAATTTGAGCAGGACAGGCTGGGTTAATGCAGCGAAGAGCTGCTTCACCTTCAACTCGGACCAAGTCAGACCCACAGTCCGGACAAGTTGTCGGAACCGAGTACTTTTCCGCCCCAGCTGGGCGTTTGGCCAAAATCACCTGACCAACTTCTGGAATAATATCACCAGCCTTGTGCAAAGTGACGGTATCACCCAAACGAATGTCTTTATCTTCCAGGTAGTCTTGGTTATGAAGCGACGCCTTTTGAACAGTAGTCCCAGCCAATTGGACAGGGTCCATCACGGCCGTTGGCGTTACTACCCCAGTCCGACCAACCGTCCAGGTAATGTCACGGACGACCGTTTCTTCTTCTTCCGGTGGGAACTTGTAGGCAATCGACCAACGAGGGACCTTCACCGTATTACCAAGGTCGATTTGCGAATCAACGTCATCAACCTTAACAACCACCCCATCAATTCCGTAAGGTAAGCCATCGCGGACCTCGGTGTACTTTTGGATGTAGCCATCAATTTCGGCCATCTTGCCAATTACCAAATTATCCTTGTTGGTTGGCAAGCCAAGTTCGGCAAAGCGGGTCAAGATATCAGACTGCTTGGTTACCCCAAGACGGTCGGATTCAGCCGTGTAGTAGATGAAGGCTGACAACTGCCGCTTCTCGGTTTCTTCCGCATCGAGTTGTCGAAGGGACCCCGCAGCAGCATTTCGAGGGTTAGCAAAGGGGTCCAGCCCCTCTAATTCACGGTCTTCGTTTAATTTGGCAAAGGAGGCCTTTGGCATATAAATTTCACCGCGGACTTCAATTGTTAGCGGCTCATTTAACTGCTGGGGCACGTCTTTAATCGTCAAGACGTTATTAGTCACGTCTTCACCGATTGACCCGTTTCCCCGAGTTGAAGCCTGGACCAGCTTTCCTTCTTCGTACTTCAAGGAAACTGCCAAACCATCAATCTTTAATTCCAAGTTATACGAAGGCTGGGCTCCCAAGTCTTTGACAACCCGGTTTTCCCAATCTTGCAACTCTTCTAAGGAAAAAACATCCCCCAAAGAAAGCATTGGCACTGGGTGTTGGACCTTTGGCAAATCAGACTTGGTCTGTGCCCCACCAACATTTTGGGTTGGCGAATCCGGTGTGACAAACTGAGGGAAGGCAGCTTCTAAAGCGACCAGCTGAGCATACTTGGCATCGTAGACGTGGTCTTCAACCTTGGGTGCATCGTTTTCGTAGTAGGCAATCCCATAATCGGTCAGCTCCTCTTGGAGGTTTTTAATGGTGACCCGTGCTTGACTCGTTGGAATATTGGTATTAATTTCGTCAGCCATAAAAATCCTTTCTACTCGTACACTGCATCTAAAACTTATGTAATGAAGGAGCAGACGGTCATCCGCCCGCTCCCCGACTTCTTCTTATTAATCAACTTTTTGAATTGGAGCAAAGGCCGCCAAAAGCTGCTTAATCCCGTCTTCTGGGAAGGCAACCTTCAATTCCTGGTCAGCCTGGTCACCGGTCACAGCAACAACCGTTCCGATCCCCCACTTCTTGTGAGAAACCTTGTCACCGGCCTGCCACAAGACACCTTCAGCGCCAGTCGTTTGGGCCGTCTTCTTGGTAACAGGGGTCGCTGTCTTCGGTGCACCGTTATAAGTGCCACTCGTTGCCCGCAAGAACTTCGATGACAGGCCAGCTTGGACGGATGAACCAGCTGGGTATGCCTGGTCCAACAAGTCTGCTGAAATTTCATCGATAAAGCGGGATGGCTGGTTAGCCTGGGTCTTCCCGTATAACAGCCGTGAAAAGGCGTTGGTCAAATACAGCTTCTTTTCGGCCCGGGTGATCCCAACATAGGCCAACCGCCGTTCTTCTTCCAGTAAGTCTTCATCTTGGGCAGACCGGCCCAGTGGGAAAAGGCCTTCTTCCAAACCAATCAAGAAGACTACCGGGAATTCCAGTCCCTTGGCAGCGTGGAGGGTCATCAAGGTCACCTGACCACTGTCTTCTTCGACATTGTCCAAGTCGGCCATCAAGGCCGTTGAACCCAGGAAGTCGGTCAATGGGTTGGTTGAATCTTCTGCCTGTGGGTCGTATTTATCATCAAATTCCTTAGTAACTGACAGGAATTCGTCCAGGTTTTCCAACCGAGATTGGGACTCAGGGTCCGACTTATCTTGCAATTCTTTCCGGTAACCCGACTGGTCTAAGACTAAGTCAGTCAATTCTGAAACGTTTAAGAACTCGGCTTGCTGGGTAAAGTTATGCATCATTTCAGCAAAGGCTAACAACTTGGTTGCAGCGGCCGGACGGATATCGGTGGCTAGTTCGACCTGGTCGATGGCTGCTAACATTGGCATATCCATCCGAGTTGCAAAGGCAAAGAGCCGGTCGACCGTTGATTGGCCAATCGCCCGCTTAGGCGTGTTAATAATCCGTTCCAAAGCAGCGTTATCAGCCGGGTTAGCGACCAATGACAAGTAAGCCATCACGTCCAAGATTTCCTTGCGGTCGTAGAACTTGTGGCCACCAACAATCGTATAAGGAATATTGGCCTTCACCAAGGATTCTTCCATCGCCCGGGATTGGGCGTTGGTCCGGTACAAGATGGCAAAGTCTGACAAGGACTGTTTCTTTTCCCGCTGGCCTTTTTGGATTTGGCCTAAGACATAGTAAGCTTCGTCTTGGGCTGATTGAGCCCGGTAATAGGTAATCTTATCGCCGGCCCCGTTTTCGGTCCACAACTTCTTGGGCACCCGTTCGTTGTTGTGGTTAATCACATCGTTGGCGGCATCCAAGATTGACTGGGTTGACCGGTAGTTTTGTTCCAAGAAGACGGACTTGGCTTCAGGCCAATCATTTTCAAAGTTCAAAATATTTTGCATGTTGGCACCCCGCCAGCCATAAATCGACTGGTCAGCATCCCCAACAACGGCTAAGTTCTTCGAACCTTGAGCCAACATGTTGACAATCTTGTACTGGGCATCGTTGGTATCCTGGTACTCATCAACGTGGAGGTAGCGGAACTGAGTCTGGTACCGCTCCAAAACATCTGGCGCCTTTTCAAAGAGTTCAATCGTCAACATGATCAAGTCATCGAAGTCAACTGACTGGGCCTGGCGCAAAGCCTTTTGGTAAGAAAAGTAAACTTCCCCAACCCGTTCTTCGTAAAAGTTGGCAGCCTTTTCCTGGTAGTCTTTAGCCGTGACCAGGTCATTTTTCGCATTTGAAATCGTACCAAGGATGGTCCGAGGGTCATACTGGTTCGAATCCAAGTTCAAATCATTAATCACCCGCTTGACCAAGGTCTTCTGGGCAGAACTATCTAAAATCGTAAAGTTTTTCCCCAGGCCAATTTGCTCGCCGTCCCGGCGTAAAATCCGGACAGCCAAGGCGTGAAAGGTTGATACCCAGATTGACTGAGCAACTGATTCATCAACTAAGGCCCCAATTCGTTCCCGCATTTCGCGGGCAGCCTTGTTCGTAAAAGTAATCGCCAAAATTCGCCAAGGAGCGACATCTAAATCTTGGATCAAGTGCGCCACCCGGTGAGTCAAAACCCGGGTCTTCCCTGACCCGGCCCCAGCCATAATTAAAAGCGGTCCCTCCGTAGTGGCAACCGCTTCGGCCTGCTTGCTATTCATCCCTTTAGTTAGTGCTTCAAGAGTCATTTTGCCATCCTAAATCGTTTTTTCTAGTACTTCTATTTTACCATATCTTCTGCTGATTTCCGGTGGTGAAAACCGGTAAAATTCATGTTTACTTTTTCACCCTTTAAGGGTATCTTGGCAGTATAGAAAGGTACTTTTATGACTGCTAGCAAGGCTCTTCCAATCACCCTCGGGACCAAGGCTCTTTGGCCTGGCAAATACAAAATCGACACCAACCAGCTCTTTTCCCCACACCTTTTAATTGTTGGGCAAACCGGGACTGGTAAGTCGACCACCATCCGACAAATTAGCCGGGAATTACTTTCAAACAAATTAGGACAAATTGTCTTTGACCCCACTGGTGAGTTCTTCAAAAAAGAAGGGGCCAAAGTTGAATACATCTTGGGTAAAAACGTCTTCTTTGACTTAACCAAGTTAGACGCTAACAGTCTGCTAACCGCTTTAAACCTAACCTGGTCAGAAACACTGGTCAAACGGTTAATCAAAGCTCAAACTGCCTTACGGATTAGTTTCTATGTCAAAAAAGCTCCTCACCAAGTCTTACTGGAAGAAAACTTAACCGGCCAAGAATTCCAAACATTAAAGGCCAAGTTGTTCCCTGGCCAAACCGACTACGACCTCGACCTGTTAGTCGACCAATTAAAGCTGGTCATTCAAACCCACCAGGCCCAGCTCGATGAAGAAGAACAAGCTGAAGTCCAAGAAGCCATCCAAGACCTAGCTGATGCTCTATCAGCTCCTCAGCTGCGGGCCTTATTGCCAAATACCGGCTCGGCTGTTGCTAGCAGGCTTGGCCAACCACAGACCAAGTATGACTTGACCTATCTATTGCACCTAGCTGCAGCAAAGGCTAAATTTGGTAACCGGATCAGTATTAATTTGGCTAAACTAAAGGACCTTGGTCACCTGCAAGCTGCCATCATGTCGGCTGCCTGGCAAGACCTGCTAACCTTCCAAACAAAACAAGAACAGAAAGTTCCGGTCTATCTCTTAATTGATGAGGGCCACCGGTTCGTCTTAGGTGATGATGACCGGCAAAACGGCTTAGCCCAGGTCTTGCGAGAAGGTCGAAAGGAAGGCTTGTTAGTTGCCTTTGCTAGTCAGTCCCCACTCGACCTACCAGAATCCCTGACCGGCCAATTTTCCGCCATCATCACCCACCGCTTAGTTAATCCAACCGAGTGGCGGCACCTGCCTTTGATTTGGCCAACCAGTCGAATCCGCCACCAATTGGGTCAGTTGCCGGCTGGTCAAGCCCTGGTCAAAACCATTCAAACCAAGGTTAAACGAGTCAAGGTTCATGACCAATAATGAATACACCAAGTAAGATAGTCACCCAATTTGAAGGTGGCTTTTTTAGACTAATCAGCGATGTTATATTCGTTAATAAAAATTAATGACGGTGTTATCGCAAAAAGCCTTTGGCCATGATAACCTCTTTCTAGAACTTTTTAAAAGATAGAAAAGAGGAGTATGAAATGAAGGAAAAAACAAAATTTATCTGGATGGTTATGATTACAGTTGGCTTTTTGACAGCCATTCAAAACCTATCAAACGCTTACCTTCCAAATCATTCTGACCTGATTGTCTTGTGCACAGGTCTGATTGTTGCACTTATAACGACCATCTATACCCGTCAAAAAGGCAAAGCGACAATTATTAATCGATATATCATCGGTTTTAGTCTATACTATTCACTATTCGCCCTTATCAACCTGCTGTCACAGAAGTTTGTTCCTAGTCACTCCTCCTTAGTGACGTTTATCGTAGAAACTATTATCTTTTTAGTTGCATTGGTCTATGCTTTCTGGTGGATGAAAAATCAGAAGAATTAGCCGTTTAAAATGAATATTTGATATAAAGCAAAACGGCCTATCGTCAGATAGGTCGTTTTTATCTTTAATCCGTGCCCGCCAAATCAAAGCGTTGCAAGTACCACTTTTCAATCACGGTAATAATCTTAGTAGCGTAATCAGGATCAGTTGCATAGCCATCTTTGACTAAGGCCTGAGCGGCCTGTTTGTAGTTCTTGGCTGCGAGCACGTCTTGGTATTGGTTGGCATTCCACTGAGTTCCGTTCGCCAATAACTGGGAATGAGCCTTCATGGATTGCTGCCAAGTTGAATAGCTGGCAAACTTCTGGTTAACCGTCATCCAAGACCCGTTTTCATATTCCTTGGTTGGCACGATTACCCCAGCCTCCGTGCTGCTAGCCTTGATCCCATATAAGTTATGCTGGTCTTTGGCCAATGAGGACTGGTTCCAGTCTGATTCCAGAATCGCCTGAGCCACTGAAATCGAGGCCAAAACACGGTATTGGCTCTGCATCTTTTGAGCATAAGTTGCCCAAACACGGATTTGCTCTTCCTTAGCCGTCTTCTCTCGCTTGACTTCTTCGTGGTGAACAACTGTTTTAGTCCCAGCCACCGCTGCGGTAATCAGAATGGCTAAAAACACCACCACCGTCAAATAATAAACCCGGCGTTCATGTTTATTTTTCGGCAAAGAAAACCATTTTTTCCGCCGTCTTGTCCGTCTCTTCTTTTTCTTGGCCATCTTACTTCCTATAACGTTAAATATTCTATTTTAGTATACAGTTTGGTTGATAAGAATGCCAAATAAAAAGAGTTATGCCCAATGCATAACTCTAAAATTTATTCTTACAATTCCTTCAACTTGCCACGGAAGCCTTCGATGCTGATATAGCCCTTGTCAGCCATGATGTCAGCTAATTCCTGGGCCAGGCGGTCATAGATTCCAAGGCCTTCTTTCATCACCTGAGTTCCAACTGAAACCAGGTCAGCCCCACACAGCAAGTGGGCAAAGACATCGGCCCCGGTCGTCACCCCACCGGTTCCAATGATCTTAATCGAAGCATTCAAGCGTTGGCGCAAAGCTCGGACGTTGGCCAAGGCAGTTGGTAAAACCATTGCGCCCCCAACACCACCAAAGCCACCCTTGGCCTTGGTCACGACTTGTTCCTTGTCGATATCGACCCAGAGACCGTTTCCAACTGAGTTGATTGTGTTGACGTGGGTCAAGGGGTACTTGTTCAAGACATTTGCAATTTGGTCAAAGTGAACCAAGTCAAAGTATGGTGGCAACTTCACGCCCAAAGGCTTCTTAAAGAAAGTGAAGATTTCTGCCAAAACCTTATCGGTAGCGGCAAAGTCATAGGCCAACTGTGGTTCGCCGACAATATTTGGACAAGACAGGTTTAATTCCGTTGGTCCTTGGTAATCAGATTCTTGAACTTCCTTTAACAACTTAATCGCATCAGCGGCTGACAAAGCAGCAACTGACAGAATCACTGGCTTGGACTGGTCTTGTTGGACGTAGTCCAAGTAGAAGTCATAGCCCAAATTTGGCAAGCCCATCGAATTAATCGAACCGTTGGGCAAGTCATAGTAGCGCGGATTTTCATTTCCAGGCCGGGGCAACAGGGTCGCCGACTTGGTCACAATCCCACCTAAGTTTGAAGTTTGGTCCAAGTCCGCCAGTTCCTCTTTGGTTTGGCAGTGAATGCCAGAGGCGTTTAATAGCGGTGTCTTAAAAGTCTGGTTAGCAAAGGTTGCTTGTAAGTTAACAGTCATCATTATTCTCCCAATGGTGTAACGGTGTGGTCGTTATTATGGTCAGCTAAAACAGTCAAGTAGGCCGCTAGAGTATCCAAGGCGGTCAAAACCGGCACTTCGTTTTCAATCGCTGCCGCCCGGACTGGACTTTCTGCTGACAAAGCCTGGTCGGCCTGGTCAATAGTATTAACCATCAACTGCAGGTCGCCATCAAACATTGCCTTTTTCAAGTCGGCTGGGGTGGTTGTGACCGTCAGGCCATTTTCTTGGTAAAAGTCTGCTTGACCGGCTGGAATAGCTAAGGTAAAGCCAAGGTCAGCCAACTTTTTAGCCATTGGCAAGCCTTCTTCTTGGTCCGCTGCTGCCAAATCAAACAAGGCTCTTCCTTCTGACAGCTTCGGCACCCCGGCCCCGGCCATTGCCCGGGTCAAAGCATCTGCATAGGTCTTAGCAGAACCCATTACTTCACCCGTTGACTTCATTTCTGGGCCAACCGTTGAGTTCAAGCCGGCCAGCTTGTTGAAGGAGAAGACTGGGGCCTTGACATGAACCGTCTCTGGTTCTGGGACCAGACCAGCTGGCAACCCTTGGTCGGCCAAAGTTTGCCCAAGCATAACCTTGGTAGCAACCTGGGCCATTGGCACATCGGTTACCTTTGACAAAAACGGCACCGTTCGTGACGCCCGTGGGTTGACTTCAATTACATAGGCGACTTCGTCATGGATGACAAATTGGATGTTCATTAGGCCAATCACATGCAATTCCTTAGCCAAGGCCATCGCTGCGGCCACAATTTGGTCTTTCACCTTTTGTGACATCTTTTGGGTTGGATAAACCGCATAAGAGTCACCTGAGTGGACCCCGGACCGTTCGATGTGTTCCATTACACCAGGGATAACCACGTCTTGGCCATCTGAAATAATATCGACTTCGGCTTCTTGGCCGGTCAAGTAATCATCAATCAAAACCGGGTGGTCATTTGAAACCTTGACCGCCTTTTGCATGTAGGCCTCCATGTCGGCGTCAGAGTCAATAATTGCCATGGCCCGACCACCGATAACATAAGATGGGCGGATCAAAACTGGGTAACCAAGGTCATTAGCAGCCTTCAAGGCCCCTTCCTTGGTCGTGGCTGTTTCACCCTTTGGCTTTGGCAAGGCGAGTTTTTCAATCACCTTGGCAAATTCATCCCGGTCCTCACCACGGTCCAAGTCGGCTACGGTCGTTCCCAGAATCTTCACGCCAGCCTGTTCCAAGTCGGCTGCTAGGTTAATGGCTGTTTGGCCGCCAAACTGGACAACAACGCCAACCGGTTGTTCCAATTCGACGACGTTCAAGACGTCTTCTAAAGTCAATGGTTCAAAGTACAACTTGTCAGAGATGGCAAAGTCAGTTGAGACCGTTTCAGGGTTCGAATTTTGGATAATGGCTTCATAGCCAGCGGCCTGGATCGCCTTAACAGCATGGACCGTGGCATAGTCGAATTCGACTCCTTGGCCAATCCGGATTGGCCCTGAACCAAGGACCAAAACAGAAGGCTGCTTGGTCACGATTGACTCGTTTTCATCTTCATAAGTGCCGTAATAATATGGGGTCTTTGATTCAAATTCCCCGGCAACTGTGTCAACCATCTTAAAGGTTGGCTTAAGGTCATTTTCCAGGCGGAAGGCCCGGAAGTCGCTGGCCGATTCACCCTTGTTGCGCAAGGCTGCTAACCAGTCGTCTGAGAAGCCAAGTTGCTTTGCTTGGTGTAAAGTTTCAAGGTCATCTGGCTGAGCTGAAACGGTCTGTTCAACTTCCACAATGTGCAAAATCTTATCCAAGAAGAACAAGTCCATCTTGGTAATGTCATGGATTTGTTCAATAGTGACGCCACGGTGCAAGAGTTCGGCAATTACAAAGATCCGGTCGTCTTTAGCGGGCATCAACTGGTCGAGGAGGTCTTTTGTTGCAACCCCGTCATAGTGGCCAGCCCGCAAGTCCTTCAAGTCGACTTCTAGTGACCGAACGGCTTTGAGCAAAGATTCTTCCAAGGTCCGACCGATGGCCATCACTTCGCCGGTGGCCTTCATTTGCGTGCCTAAGACCCGGTCGGCAGCGGTAAACTTGTCGAATGGGAAGCGTGGGATTTTCGTCACCACATAGTCCAAGGCTGGTTCAAAGGCCGCCCAAGTGGTCTGCGTCACTGGGTTTTTAATTTCGTTCAAATTCAAGCCAACCGCAATCTTAGCGGCCATCTTGGCAATTGGGTAACCCGTTGCCTTGGAAGCTAAGGCTGATGACCGGGAAACCCGGGGGTTAACTTCAATGATGTAGTACTGGAAGGACTTAGGGTCCAAGGCCATTTGGATGTTAACGCCGCCCTCAATCTTCAAAGCCCGGATAATCTTCAAGGCCGAGTCCCGCATCATTTGGTAGTCGCGGTCAGACAAAGTTTGCGTTGGGGAAACAACGATTGAATCCCCAGTGTGAATGCCAACCGGGTCGATGTTTTCCATTCCCGCCACAATCAAGGCGTTGTCGGCGGCATCCCGCATGACTTCAAACTCGATTTCCTTGTAGCCGGCAATTGATTTTTCAATCAAAACTTGGGTAACTGGCGACAGTTCCAAACCGTGGTCGGCAATCAATTCGAGTTCTTCTTCGTTGTTGGCAAAGCCCCCACCGGTTCCACCTAGAGTATAAGCTGGGCGGACAACCACTGGGTAGCCGATTTCTGTGGCAAAGTCCTTGGCTTCTTGGACTGTTGTGGCAATGTCAGACTCAGGAACTGGCTCGTTTAATTCGGCCATTAAGTCCTTAAACAATTCCCGGTCTTCGGCCTGTTCGATCGCCTGGAGCTTGGTTCCCAGCAATTCGATGCCGAGTTCTTGCAAAATTCCGTGGTCAGCCAAGTCCTTGGCCATGTTCAACCCAGTTTGCCCACCCAAAGTTGGTAAAATGGCATCAGGCTTTTCTTGGTACAAAACCTCTTTGACAAAGTCTAAGGTGATTGGTTCCACATAGACCTTATCAGCGATTTCCTGGTCAGTCATAATCGTGGCCGGGTTAGAATTAATCAAGACAACCTGGTAGCCTTCTTCTTTCAAAGACAGGCAGGCCTGTGACCCGGAGTAGTCAAATTCAGCAGCCTGGCCAATTACAATTGGGCCAGATCCGATAACCAAGATTTTTTTGATGTCATTGCGCTTTGGCATGTTAGGCTCCCTTTTTTTGCGTTTTTTGAAGCTGGTTTAAGAAGTTATCAAAGATATATTCAGCATCGTGCGGTCCAGGCGAAGCATCCGGGTGGAACTGGACGGAGCAAGCCTGCTTATCCTTCAAGCGGATTCCTTCAACTGTTTCAGCGTTAATTTCTTCGTGGGTGACTTCCAGACCAGTACCGGCTAGTGAGTCCCGATCAACGGCATAACCATGGTTTTGCGAAGTAAAGTACTTGCGTTCGTGGTCAACATCGGTCACCGCGTGGTTAAAGCCACGGTAGCCAAACTTCATCTTGTAAGTCTTGGCACCGTTAGCAATTGCAAAGAGCTGGTGACCCAGGCAAATTCCTAGGATTGGGTACTTTTCTTGCAAGGCCAAAATGGTCTTAGAAGCATAGCCATACTGCATTGGGTCGCCAGGGCCATTTGACAGCAAGATACCATCAGGGTTAGCAGCCTCAATCACTTCCACTGGGGTCGTTCCGGGGAAGACTGTCACCGTTGCACCGCGCTTTTGCAAGGCTTGGACGATTGAGCCCTTCAAGCCAAAGTCGAGCAAGGCAACCTTAGGTCCACCAGGTTGACCTTCAAAGGTTTCAATTTGACGTTCGTGCTTCGCCCGCTTTAACAACAAGCTTGGGTAATCTTGGGCAAATAAAGCATCAATTTTATCTTGGTCAAGGCTCGAAACAATCACAGCGGGCATCGAACCAGCATCACGGATTTCCTTGGCCAACTTACGGGTATCAACCCCAGACAAAATTGGCAAGTCCTCTTGCTTAGCATATTCTTCAACTGTCATCGCTGAGCGGAAGTTAGCTGGGCGACGGGCCAAGTCCTTAACGATAATCCCGTCAACGGCTGGCTTCGACCCAATTCCTTCGTTATCATCCAAGTTAATCCCGTAGTTACCAATCAATGGGTAAGTAAAGACCATCGTTTGACCGAAGTAAGAAGGGTCAGTCATCGTTTCTTGGTAACCTGTCATCCCCGTTGAGAAGACAACTTCTGTTAAAACTTCTTTCGTTGAACCAAAGCGTTGGCCGGCGTAAACCGAACCGTTTTTCAATACTAAGTACCCTTGCATTGTCTTACTCCTTTGTCACTTGATAGGCCAACTGGCCATTTACGAATGTTTTTAAGATTTTGCCGTAGACCTCTTGGCCGGCAAATGGTGTGTTTTGTCCCATCGACTCAAAGTCCTTCGGGTCAATTTGATAAGGGTGGACAAGGTCAACCAGGGCAAAGTCAGCCGCTGAGCCAACCGTTAAGTCACCGGCATTTTCCAGGCCAAAGCGGTCTTTAGGTGCTTGGACCATCCACTTGATCAGCGTTTCTAAGTCAACCAAGCCACTCTTAACAAAGCGGGTGTAAACCAGTGGAAAGGCTGTTTCAAGACCCACAATCCCAAAGGAGCAGTCTCGGAAAGAGCCGATCTTTTCATCCTCGCTATGAGGGGCGTGGTCCGTAGCGACCATGTCAATCGTGCCATCGAGCAAACCGGCAATCAAGGCCTCCCGGTCGGACCGTGACCGGAGTGGCGGGTTCATTTTGAACATGGCATCGTCGGCTGGAATCATCCCGTCGTCTAAGAACAGGTGGTGGGGCGAAACTTCAGCGGTCACGTTCACACCAACCTTCTTCGCCAAGCGGACCTGGTCAACTGATTCCTTGGTTGAAATGTGTGCGACGTGGTACTTGGCACCAGTTTGTTGGACCATCACCAAGTCCCGGGCCAACTGAGTTGATTCGGCTAAGCCGGTCATCCCTGGCAAGTTGAATTTGTCAGCTGCCTGGCCGTCATTAATGATACCGCCATCTGCTAAGGATTCATCTTCCAAGTGAGCTGACAAGACCTTTCCAGTCGACTTCAAGGCCTTTAAAGCTTCCAACATTGTCTTCGCCGATTGAACGCCGTGACCATCGTTTGAAAAGGCAATGGCACCGTTTGCGGCCATCTGGTGAATATCAACCGGTGTCTTAGCCGTCAAATCAGGAGAAATTGCTGAGTATTGCAAGACCTTAACCTGACCGTTTTTTCGGTTTAATTCCTGTTGGGCCTGCATTTTTTCAACCGTATCCACGACCGGCTTGACGTTTGGCATTGCTAGAACCGTGGTAAAGCCACCTCGAGCAGCCGCCTTTGAACCAGTTTCAATCGTTTCTTTGTAAGTTAGTCCTGGTTCGCGGAAGTGGACATGGACATCAATCAAACCTGGGATAGCCGTGGCCCCCTTGGCGTTGATCACTTCATCAGCCGCCACGTCCAAGCCAGCTTGAATTTTAGCAATTTGACCATCAACAACTAAGATGTCTTGGCAGTGGCCATCAATCACTGCATGTTTGACTAAGAGCTTCATTAATTCTCCTCCATCAGGTTCCGACTCTGCAAAACCTTGGTTAGCATCGCCATTCGGGCGTAGACGCCGTTTTTCATTTGGGTAAAGATCCGTGACTTGGGACCGTCAACTAAGACTGATGCAATTTCCACATCGCGGTTAACTGGGGCCGGGTGCATGATAATCGCGTGGTCTTTCATCGCCTGGGCCTTTTCTTTTGTCAAACCATAAGTCTTAAAGTAATCAACGGCGGTGAAGGCATCGCGGTTGGCTTCATCAAACCGTTCCAACTGGACCCGAAGAAGCATGACAACGTCTAACTTCGGCAAAATATCTTCTAAAGTACCAAAGTGGCCGTACTGGTCAAAGTCTTCGTTATACCAGGATTTTGGTCCGGCAAAGTACAGGTCACAGCCAAGTTCTTTTAAGATTTTGGCATCTGACCGCGCTACCCGGGAATGGTCCAAGTCACCGATAATACCGACTTTCAAGCCGTCGAAGCGGGCAAATTCACTTTGAATTGTTAGTAGGTCAAGCAGGGTTTGGGAAGGATGAACACCCGCCCCATCACCAGCGTTCACCAAGCCAAGCTTGACAAAGGGGTTTTCCACCAGGTCCTTGTACCAGCCAGTCTGACTATGACGAATAACCGTGAAGTCAACGCCAATGGCCTGGAGGGTTCGCAAAGTATCGGCTAAGGTCTCGCCTTTTTGCACTGATGAGGTTTGCGGGTTAATTTCAATTAGGTCAACGCCCAACTTCTTTTCAGCCATTTGGAAGGATGACTTGGTCCGGGTTGAGTTTTCAAAGAATAAGTTAGCAGCATAGACCGGCCGCTTTAAAGCTGGTGCTGGTAGACCAGCTTGGTAGCTGGTTGCTAGTGCTAGCAAGTCCCCGAGCTGGTCAATGGATAAGTCCGCTAAGTCCAAGCAGTTTTCCCAATTTGTCATAGAAGTCTCCTTTTTGGCTTTTTCGACTTCGCTGCATTTGTCCAATAAAAAACGCCCTGATCGTATGATCAGAGCGTCAGTGGGTGGTCTTTTGTCTAATGTTGTACTTCGACCTTTGACAAGGCTAACCAGGGTCTCGCCCAGGGGTTGGACTTTTTCCAACCATCGCCTTGTTGCGTGTTCCACCTTAGCGACTCTCTGGTCGGCTTTAAAGGATTGCAACTTTTATTTCGTTGCTATTATCTTAGCACCCGGACTTAGAATTGGCAAGCCTTTTTCAAATTCAACACACAAATCCAAGCAATAAAAAACGACCACCAAAACTGGTAGTCGTCATCACGTTATTCGAAGTTACTATCGTCATCCAAGAAGGTATTCAAAACTTCTTCGACCATGTCCCATTCGGCATCATCTTCGATTGGAACTAAGTCTTCTTCCGTTGCATTTTCATCATCCGTTGGATTGAAAATGTAGGCTTGAACGTCAACTTGTTCGTCTTCTTCAGCACCATCTGGAACCAACAAGATGTATGACTTGTCGTATTCTTCTGAGTGGAAAGTGAACAAAACTTCGTACAAAGTTTCATCACCGTTTTCATCCACTAGGGTAATCTTATCAATTTCGGGGTTTTGTTGAGCCATGTAAAATCTAAAATCCTTTGTTTATTTGGTTAATTTACCATTGGCATCCAGGTAGTTTTGTAAGATAAACTCCGCAGCAATCTTATCAATTACCTTTTTGCGCTTTTTTCTGGAAACGTCCGCTTCTTCAATTAACATCCGTTCCGCTTGAACAGTTGTTAGCCGTTCATCTTGAAAGTCAGTTGGCAGACCAAACTTGTCTTCAACCATCTGAGCATAGGCCCGTGAGGCCTCGGCCCGGGGGCCTTCGGTGTTATTCATGTTCTTAGGCAACCCTAAGCACACACCCTTAGCACCGGTTTCTTGGATAATTTCACCTAGCCGGTCTAAGCCAAATTCTTTCTCGTCTTCGTTAATTCGGATGATTTCAACACCCTGGGCGGTCCAGCCCATTGGGTCGGAAACTGCGACGCCAACGGTCTTTGATCCCACATCAAGTCCAAGTATCCGCATTACTTCTTCAAATAAGCGTGTACAAGTTCTTCAATGATTTCATCACGTTCATGACGCTTAATCAAGTTTCTGGCATCATGCAAACGTGGAATATAGGCCGGGTCACCTGACATCAAGTAACCAACGATTTGGTTAAAGGGGTTGTAGCCCTTTTCTTCCAAGGCCGCATAGACCAAAACCATGGTCTCATGGATATCTCTTGGCTTTTGGTTGCCAAAGTCAAATACAGCTGTTTCATCACTTACACTCATCGTACACGCTCCTTTCTTAAATAAATCTTAAAGTTTTTACGTGTCTCTAGTTTAACACGTTTTTGAAACAAAAACCGACTAATTTGCAATCCTGTTGCTTAGTCGGTTTTTATAATTTTAGCTTAGTTTTTCAGTCAAAACCTTGGCCCCGTGCTGCAAGGCTTCTTCAATCTTCGACTGGTCTTTTCCACCGGCTTGGGCCAAATCAGGCCGGCCACCGCCACCGCCACCAACAATTGGCGCGATTTCCTTCACTAAGTCGCCAGCCTTGATGCCGGCGTCGTTGGCCGCCTGGTCAGCACCAACCAAGAGGTTCACTTTCTCGCCAACCGCTGCCGCCAAAACCAAAATGTTTGACGTCTTCTTATCGCGCCAAACGTCGGCCATCTGCCGCAGGCCTTGCGCGTTTTCCACACTGACCTTGGCAATCACAGCCTTCAAGTTTCCATAGTTTTGGGCATTGACTAAGATGTCGCCGGCCTGCAAGGCAGCCATCCGTGACTGGATTTCTGCCATTTGCTGCTTAGCCTGCTTCAATTCGGCTTGCAAGTCATTAACCTTGTCACGAGCATCCAACAAGTTTGGTGCCTTGACCGTTTCAGCAATCTGCATCAAAGTCTGTTGCTCAGCCTGGTAATCCGTCAAAGCTGGAATGGAAGTTTTGGCTTCAATCCGGCGAATTCCTGCCCCAGTCCCTGACTCACTGGTTATCTTGAACAAGCCTAGTTCAGCAGTGGAAGCCGCATGAGTTCCCCCATCGAATTCCTGGTTGTAGTCACCAATTGAGACAATCCGAACCAAGTCGCCGTACTTATCATCAAAGACTGCCACAGCACCAATCTTCTTAGCTTCTTCCAGTGACATTTCTTGCCAGGTAATTGGCAAGTTCTTAGCAATCACCGCATTCACCTGGTCTTGGACCTGGTTCAAAGTGGCCTGGTCAACCGGACCTTCGTGGTTAAAGTCAAAGCGCAAGTATTCTGGTTCAACCAGTGAACCTTGTTGGTGGACGTCGCCACCGATAATGTTCCGCAAGGCTTGATCCAGCAAATGGGTCGCCGTGTGGTTCAAAGAAACAGCATGGTTGCGTTCCAAGTCAATGGCTAGGTTAACCACCTGGTCTTGGTGCAAGTCGGCCAAAACATTAATCGAGTGGATGTGTTGGCCGTTTGGTCCGGCTTGAACATCGGTGACTTCGGCCAAGACCTGGTCGTTTTCATCCTTGATTGTTCCAAAGTCGGCCACCTGACCACCCATTTCAGCGTAGAACGGTGTTTGGTCAAAGACAACAGCCGCTTGATCACCTGGGTGAGCAACCTGACTTAGCTGTGAAACCCCAGTTTCATCTTGAGTCATTAAGGCGACCACCTTGGCCCCTTCAACATGGTTGGTTGTCCAACCAACGTACTTGGATTCAACCGTCAAATCCGTCAAAACGGCATTTTGAACACTCATGGCGGTATCCTTTGATCGAGCAGCCCGGGCACGGTCTCGTTGGGCCTGCAAGGCCTTCTTGTAGCCAGCCAAATCAACCGTTAATTTGGCATCACTAGCCTGTTCTTCGGTCAATTCGACTGGGAACCCGTAAGTATCAGACAACTTGAAGGCGGCCTCGCCATCAATCTGACCAGACTTGTCCGCCTTGGCTTGTTCAATCACATCAGCCAAGAGTGACAAACCGGCCTTCAAGGTCTTGTTAAAACGCTTTTCCTCGGCCAAGATAACCTTTTCAATTTCAGCCTGGTTGGCCTTTAATTCTGGGTAGAAGGCGTCCAAGGTGGCAACAACAGTTGGCACCAACTTTTCCAAGAATTCGCCTTGGATCCCAAGCTTATGTCCGTGCAAAACGGCCCGACGGAGCAACCGCCGGATAACGTAACCGCGGCCTTCGTTACTTGGCTTAGCCCCATCTGAAATAGCAAATGAAACGGCCCGGATGTGGTCGGCAATCACCTTAAAGGAAACGTTTTCGTCGGTATCCTTTTCTTCATCGTACTTTGGACCATTGGCCAGTTCTTCGGCTTCATGGATAATTGGCAAGAACAAGTCCGTATCAAAGTTGGTCCGGCCGTTTTGAAAGACCGAAACTAACCGTTCAAGGCCCATCCCCGTATCAATGTTTTTGTGGGGCAATTCTGGGTAGGTACTATTATCAGTCAAACCAGGCAAGTGGTTGAACTGTGAAAAGACGATGTTCCAGATTTCCAGGTACCGTTCGTTTTCACCACCCGGATACATTTCAGGGTCATCGGCTGGCAAGTCCGCAAAGGCCTCACCCCGGTCATAGAAAATTTCAGAATCGGGTCCAGAAGGCCCTTCCCCAATATCCCAGAAGTTATCTTCAACTTGGTAGATATGACCGGCTGGTAGGTCGGTCTTTTCTTCCCAAATTTTCCGTGATTCTTCATCCTTGGGGTAAACCGTCACGTACAACTTTTCCTTGTCCAAACCATACCATTCTGGTGAGGTCAACAATTCCCAGGCCCATGGGATTACTTCTTCTTTAAAGTAATCGCCAATTGAGAAGTTCCCCATCATTTCAAATAAAGTATGGTGGCGGGCTGTCCGACCAACGTTTTCGATGTCATTAGTCCGGATGGCCTTTTGAGCGTTAGTCAAACGTGGCTTTGGTGGCACAACGGAACCATCAAAGTACTTTTTCAACGTGGCAACCCCCGAGTTAATCCAAAGCAATGAGGGGTCGTTTTCTGGCACTAATGACTTGGCCGGGACAACCAAGTGGCCCTTGCTTTCAAAAAAGTCCAAGAACATCTGCCGAATTTCAACTGACGATAGGTCTTTCATTTAAATTCTCCTTCAAAATAAAAAGACCAAAACAAAGTGCGGACGAAAAACCGTGGTACCACCGCAATTTGTAATGATCTAAAATCTTTACCTTTAAGGCCAGATAACGCTTGGCATGCGGCTATTACTAGCATCATAACTGGGAGCATCCACTGACTCTCCTAGTGCTTTCCATCAACCAGCACCTTGCTATCAGAAGTCATCAGTAAACATATCCAATTCCTAAGGATAATTATAGCACAGGCGCGGGCAAATTCAGCCCCCAGTCAAGGATTTTTACCAACCAATTGACCGACCAGCCGGCACAGCAGGAATGGTCCCATCAGTCGCTTCTGAAAAGACCTGGTCGAACAGAGCAAAGACCTGGTCTAATTCGTCATCAGTCATCACTAGTGGTGGCTGGAACCGTAAGATATTACCCCGCAAAGAAATCATCACAGCCCCCAGGTCAAAGAGCCGGAAGATAATTTGGTTGGTCAAGGCCTGGTCGGGCTGGCCCTTTTCATCAACAATATCAATCCCCCCATTAAAGCCGTAAATCCGGGCATCACCGATACAAGGATACTTGCCTTTAGCTTTTTCAAAGTAGACCTTAACCCGGTCGCCCAAACGTTTGGACCGGACCACTAGCTCTTCATCTTGTAAGACCTCCAACCCGGCCAAGGCCGCTGCAGCAGAAACCGGGTTGCCACCAGTCGTATACAAGTTACCAGGGGCTTGCAAAGCATCGATAATTTCTGCCTTACCGACCGTAGCAGAGAGTGGCAGTCCAGAGGCAATTGACTTTCCAATTGATAAGATGTCCGGGGCAATTCCAAAGTGGTCAATTGACCACAGCGTCCCCGACCGTCCCAAGCCCTGGTTGACTTCATCAACCCCAAAGACGATGCCGTGGTCTCGGGTGAACTGGTAGAGCTTGTCCATGTACCGTTGTGGGGCCTTGACAATCCCACCATCCCCTTGGATTGGCTCAATCAAAACTAGGGCTGTTTCATCAGCCGGTACATAAGTCTCAAAGATTTGCAAAAACTGGTCAAAGACCCGGTCTGAAAAATCGTCTTCCGACTCCCCCTTTAAGCGGTCATGGGGGTCTGGAAAAGGAGCCTTATAGAAGCCGGGCAAAAGCGGTCCAATTTTCTTAACTTGGCCAAGAGAAATGGCAGAGGCCGTTGAAGCCGCATAGGTTGACCCATGCATCGCCCCTGTAAAGGTTACAACGTTTGTTCGACCAGTATAAGCCCGAGCAAACTTAATCATCGCTTCATTAGCATCGGAACCAGAATTACCAAGAGCAACCTTTTTGGCAAAGTCTCCAGGCGTTAATTTGGCTAATTTTTCGTATAACGTAGCGGTTGTGTTATTGGCGAAGTAAGCGGGGGTGTAAAGAACTAGCTTTTCCGCCTGGTTCTTAATGGCTTGAACGACCTTCGGATGACAATGGCCATAGTTAATAGCAGAGGCCGACGATAGCAAGTCTAGGTAAGACTTCCCATTCACATCGGTTACCGTAGCGCCTTTGGCATGGTCAACAACCAGGTCAAAGTAAGAAATCCGACCAGAAGGGTTCCGGTAATTCCCCTCTTCTTCCAATATATCTAAGTTTTTAGCCATAAAACTACAACCTTTCTCTCACTTATTTTTAATCATTATACAACAAAAGACCGATGAAAACCGGTCTTTCAATAAATTTATTTAAAATGAAACAAAGTTAGCTTATTTGTGCAATTTAGAGTGCCTAGCCCCATAGAAGATATAGACCAACAGTCCAAGGACAAACCAAGCCCCTGCATAAATCTGAGCCATCGAATCCAATGAAACGAAGATGTACAAGGCCCCAAGGAAACCAAGGGCGGGCAAAACTGGGTACCATGGCATCTTAAAGCCTGGCTTAGGTAAGTCCTTGCCTTCACGGGGACGCAAGGCGTAAACACCCAAGCAGACCATCATAAAGGCAATCAAAGTTCCGGCTGAAATCAAGCCGGCCAATTCATTGAAGGAGAAGACAGAACCAACCAAGATAGCAATTACTGTCAAAGTGGCCAAGGCAGCATTTGGCAAGCCCTTCCCATCAACATTTCCCAAGAACTTTGGCAACAAGCCATCACGGCCAAAGGCATAAAGCAAACGAGAACCGGCTAACATCATGCCAATGATGGCGGTAAACATTCCAGCCAAGGCTACCACTGACAGCAGGTTTGAAACCCATGGGTGACCAGCTTCAAGCAAGGCCCAGGCAGCCGGAGCGGCCTGGTTAGCATACTTGGTATAGTGGAACATTCCAACCATGACCAAGGCCACCGTCACAAACAAAACCGTTGCAACCACCAAGGAGCCAATAATTCCACGCGGCATTGTCTTTTGCGGATCCTTTGCTTCCGCAGAGTTAGCAGCAATTGAGTCAAAGCCAATGTAAGCTAGGAAAATTTGAGCAGCACCAGCAGAAATCCCTTGCCAGCCACCAAATTGAGTCCCAGCCTTGTGGGCCGGAATAAAGTGAGCATAGTTTTCAGGATGGATGGCAGTTGCACCAACCACGATAAAGATCAAGATTACCAAGACCTTCAAAACCACCAAGGTATTTTCCACCTTAGCAGTCGTATGGGTGCCCCGCCAAAGAAGAGCAGCCACAATCAAAACGGCTAGTAATGAGAAGAGGTCAATCACCCCACCATTCCCGGAAGCATAAGAACCAGCCAAGGCATCTGGCAAAGCCAAATGATAAGAAGACAAGAACAACTTAAAGTTAGCTGACCAACCAGAAGCAACGAAGGCTACGGCAATAAAGTATTCAGCTAGCAAAGCCCAACCGGCAATCCAACCAAAGACTTCACCGAAGACAACGTTGGCCCAGGAGTAAACAGAGCCAGCAAAGGGCAAAACAGAAGCAAATTCCGCATAAGCGAAAGCCGTCAAACCAG
This sequence comes from Fructobacillus sp. ChS1-6f1-1-27, assembly GCF_059579415.1. Classification (NCBI taxonomy): domain Bacteria; kingdom Bacillati; phylum Bacillota; class Bacilli; order Lactobacillales; family Lactobacillaceae; genus Fructobacillus; species Fructobacillus sp. ChS1-6f1-1-27. The sequence continues at coordinate 46,651 of NZ_JCAOER010000009.1, forward strand.
AGACAATCGCAGCCACAATAAAGGACAAAGTCACCGCTGCCCCGGCGTGGTTAGCCGCCACAATCCCAGGCAAGGTGAAAATAGCTGTCGAAACAATCGTTCCAACTCCCAAGGCTAACATTTCTTTGACACCCAAGGTCTTTTTAAGGTGGGCATCACTTTGTTCAAATGCGGTTGGGTCAGCTTTTTTAAACCAGCCGCTCGCTGCGCTTTTCTCTGTCATAGGCAACTTCCTTTTTGATACTTTTAACGATATAAAAATATTAGCATTTTCTCATTTAATTGTCAATAAACTTTGTAATATAAGTTTTCTATAGAATGATTTTTTCTAATGAAAAGAAAAAAGAACTGCCAAATAGCAGCTCTTCAAAAACATTAATTAAACTTCTTTGATTTCTTCTTCAGCTGGGTCTTCAACAGTATCGTTGATTTTCTTAGCTCGGCGGAAGTGCTTGGTAATCAAGTGAGATGACGTTCCCCAGAAGTAGAAGGCCAACGCCACAATCGCAATCATGACAAAGTCAAACGGATACTTGATTAAGCCAATTCCGTGGAACTGGGTTGAACCAATGTATGATTCAATTGACAAGGCTAACAAGTACCAAAGTAACCATGAGGCTCCCTTGATTTGCTTACCAACGCGTTCCCATGACCAGCCCATCTTATATTCGTAGAAGAAGTAGAATGGCAAGCCCAAGACGATGATGATAATCACTTCAATCGTCGTTGGCCACATTGCCCAATAAGTAGCCAGTGAGGCCAAAACAAAGGCCAATGGTGCCATGTACTTCATACTCTTTGACTTAAATGGTCGGGTGAATTCCGGTGCCATTTGCCGCAAAGACATCACAGTAACTGGACCAGTCAAATAAGCAATCAAGGTTGCGGTTGAAATCACCGCTGCCAAAGTTCCCCATGACCGGAAGACCGAAACCATGATCATTGACAAGATGGCATCTGTTACCATTGCCATCCGTGGAATACCGTACTTCTTGTTAATCTTACCCAAGTACTTTGGAATGTGGTTATCAGAAGCCATCGCTGCCAAAACTCGACCGGTTGAAGCGGCAAATGAAACCCCCGTTCCAAATGGTGAAATAAAGGCATCTGTATAAAGCAAGATTGACAACCAGTTTAAGCCAAGCAAAATGGCCAAATCAGCAAATGGTGACTGGAAGTCGATTCCATGCCAACCAAACTTAGCAATTTCAGATGGTTCAATCGCCGTAATAAAGGTTGATTGAATTAAGATGTACAAAATAGCGGCAATTCCAAGTGAAATCACGATTCCTCGTGAGATATCCTTGGTTGGGTCCTTCACTTCAGAACCGAAGTTAATAATTGTTTGGAAAGCGTTAAACGAGAAGATAATTCCTGAAACAGTCGTTGCCGCAAAGATTGGTGCCGTTCCATATGGCATAAACTGGTGAACAGTTGAACCATAGTTTCCAGGGTGGAAGCTTGAAATCGTCAACATCAAAATCGTCAACAACGGCACCCCAATTTTCAAGAATGAGATTGCTGAAGTAAACCGAGTCAGCAAAGTCACTGACCAGTAGTTTAGCAAGGTAAAGACCGTGATAAAGAAGAAGACCACCAGCAAACCAGGCGTACTAATTGTCCCGTTTGACAAGAAGTGGTGGGTCCAGTTGGCCCATGACCAAGGCCAAGTTGACATGTATTGAACAGCGGCCACGGCTTCGATTGGAATCAAGGTAATCAACGATACCCAGTTCGCCCATGAGGCAATAAAGCCAAGCAAAGAACCGTGTGAATACTGCGCGAACTTTGACATTCCTCCTGATTGAGGGAACATTGTTCCAAGTTCAATATAGGTATAAGCGATCACCCCGATAACCGCTGCCCCAATCACCCACGAAATAATGGCTGCAGGACCCGCTACCCGAGTGGCCTCCCAAGAACCAAAGAGCCAGCCGGAGCCAATCAATGATCCTAGTCCTAGGAGAACTAGTTGTAGTAAACCGATTTTATTAGATTTCATAATATCCTTCCGTCTCAAATAAGTGACCACTTATCAGTGGACTACCAATGGTCACTATTGTACCAGAACCATTTCAAAATGCAATTCTAAAAAAGAAGAAATTAATACAAACAACTAACTGAACTTATAAGAATCGCTCTTTTGGTCGTAATAATTATTAATCAACCGCTCTTCAACCTGGTCATTTAAGGAAAAACCATTGCTTTGGTATTCACCAATGCAAATTCCGACATCAATCAAATGGTTCATGTCATCGCCATGCCATCCCTTTTCAATACTCAGTACCATGTCACAAGGATTGTGTTCAATCAAAATCCCACCTGAATTAACGCTTTGGTGCATCTTTTCTAATAACTGGTCCCTATCTTGGTTAGACAGGCCAAAGTCGGTTGGAGCGATATTGCCAGCCTGAACAACCGCCGGTCGGTGTTTGGGATACTGCTGCTCGATTTTCAAGATTAGTTCTTTAGTTTTCGAACTAACAGAAGCACTCAAAGGATTATTCGTAAACAGGATTAAGACATCGTTAGTCTTGGCTATTCTGGTCACATCGTCAATCTTTTTTAAGCGAAATTGCTGGTACGGATCAGTCTGTTTATCAACATGTTGGTGAAGCTTGCGATAGTTTATTTTGGCAATTTTTGCCACTAAAAAGGTACTAAGCAAGGCACCTGCGATAAATAAATTAATGGTAACCAAATACCAAATCAATTCATTATTTGACATTTTTCTTCCCCAATAAATCCGACAACTTTTCAGACAGCACCGAGCTGCAAATTAGCTTAAATCCCCAAGACGTTCTTACTTTGCCAGCGCGGTTCCATCGACTCGTCTTTCCAATATAATAAATATAACACAAACGAAACGTTATATGTCTTATATTTCAAGTTTTGTAATAAAACTTTTAAAACCGGCTTTCAAAGTGTAACAAAAAAGACCATTCGTCTTCCGACGAATAGTCTTTTATCAGTCTTAATTAAACGAAAATAGTCGTCAAAATCAAGATTACAATTAATCCGGTCACTGAGATAACCGTTTCCAAAACCGTCCAAATCTGGAAGGTTTGCTTAACGGTTAAGTCAAAGAATTCTTTAAAGATCCAGAAACCAGCATCGTTCACGTGTGATGCAATCAATGAACCGGCACCAATAGCCAAGGCCACCATCACAAGCAACATATCACCGTGAGGGTTAGCAGCCAAGATTCCATTGACAACCCCTGCAGCCGTAATACCGGCAACAGTGGCTGAACCAACGGCGATTCGAAGCAATGAGGCAACCGCCCAGGCGAAGAAGACAATCATGACTGGTGACATTGAACCAGATGACTGGAACAAGTCGGCAATCTTAGCTGACATTCCTGAGGTAACCAAGACACCACGAAGGGCACCACCACCACCAACAATCAACAAGATACCGGCCACGGCGTTCATTCCTTCGTTCAATGAAGAACCAACCGTCTTCATTGTCCGCTTTTGGAAGATACCCATGGTAAAGATGGCCAAGACCAAAGAAATGGTCATGGCAACCGTTGGGTTAGCCAAGAAATCAATAATCTTGTAAGTCATGTCAGGGTTAGCTGGCGTCTTACCGCCAGTAACCGTCAACTTATAAACCGTCGCAACAATCATGAAGAGCAATGGGAAGACAGAAGTCAAAACTGACAAGCCAAAGCTTGGGACTTCCTTCAAGTCATATTCCTTCACATCACCAACGGCTTCGATGTGTTCCTTAAATTGGAAGGCATCGGGGGCGTACTTCTTTGCCAACAAGGTAAAGACAGGTCCACCAACGACCGCCGTAATGATTGCCACGAACAAACCAACAATCAACATCAAACCGATGTTAGCACCAAGCTGTGAAGCCACAGCAGTTGGCGCTGGTTGTGGTGGCAAGAAGCCTTGGGCTGATGACAAAGCAGCCGTCATTGAAAGACCCAAGTAAAGCAATGGCACACCGGCTTCAACGGCAACCGCGAAGACGATTGGAATCAAAAGCACCATTCCAACTCCAAAGATCATTGAAATTCCAATGATAAATGAAGCCAACAAAACTGCCCATTGCAAACGTTTCAAACCAAACCAGTTAATCAGCGTCTTAGCAATCCGGTAAGAACCACCGGCATCGGCGACCAAACGACCAATCATTCCACCAAAGATGAAAATCACGGCGTTAGAACCAAGGATATTTCCCATTCCTTGGTTACCCAAAACAGCGTCTGGGATTTTTGCGGGATCCATGCCAAGCAAAATGGCAAGGGCGAAGGCCGTAATGACCAACGAAACAAACGTGTTCAACTTGAACTTAGTAATCAATACCAAGAGTAACAAGATGGACAGTAATAACATTACGAATTCCATAATTTATTTGAAGGCCAAACTGGCCCCCTTCTCCTCTTAATCTCTGACCTACTTCGCTTTGACGTGCTTACGTTGGAAGTCGGCGATGTTATCATATTCAGTTTGCAACTGACGTGACAAACGAATAAAGATTGGTGCTAATTCACGGTAAGCTTCGAAGTTTTCTGGGTCTGGTTGGTAGGTATCTGACTTTCCAACGTACTTAGAAATTTCGTACAAGTCGTCAATTTGACCAAGGGCCTTTTGAGCGACTACGACAGCTGCCAAAGCACCTGATTCGAAGGCTTGTGGAACCGTTACTGGTTGTTCGAAAATGTCAGCAAACATTTGCCGCCACAATGGTGACCGAGCGAACCCACCCGTTGCTTGGATTGACTTCAATGAGCCAACCACTTCTTCAAGGGCAAGGGAAACCATGTAGACGTTAAAAGTAATTCCTTCTAGGACGGCTCGGAGCATGTTAGCTCGTGTGTGGGTGTGGCTCAAACCAAAGAATGAACCGCGAGCGTTCGCATCCCAGATTGGTGCCCGTTCCCCACCCAAGTATGGGTGGAAAATCAAACCATCAGAGCCAGCTGGAATTTTTGATGCGACTTCTGTCATCAAGTCATAGGCATCTTGACCAAGCAAGGCCGCCGTTGACTTTTCGGCATCAAACAAGTTGTCCTTGGCCCAGCGGAAGACATCGCCCCCACTGTTAACCGGTCCACCAACAACCCAGTGGTCCTTATCCAAAGCGTAAGTAAAGGTCCGACCCTTAGGGTCGATCACTGGCTTGTCTGAAACAACTCGGATGGCACCAGAAGTACCAATTGTAATAGCAGCAACACCCGGTTGAACCGCATCAACACCCAAGTTTGACAATGGACCATCACCGGCACCATAGACAAATGGGACATCAGCTGGCAAACCAAGGATGGTTGCATACTTGTCAGCCATGCCTGTTTCATATTCGTATGGTGAAACAGTTGCTGGCAACTGGTCCTTTGAGACACCCGTCACTTCTAAGGCCTGGTCATCCCAGCCCAAGTTAAAGATGTTAAACAAACCAGTTCCAGAAGCAATTGAGATATCCATCTTGTTGGCACCAAACAAACGGTGGAACAAGTATTCCTTGATACCCAAGTAGTGGGCAGCATTGTTATAAACTTCTGGGCGATCGTTTTTCAACCACAAAAGCTTTGACAATGGTGCCATTGGGTGAATTGGGGTTCCAGTCTTTTGGTAGATTTCCATCCCCTGACCAGATTCCTTCAACTTATCAGTGTAGCCAACGGCACGGGTATCAGCCCAAGTAATTACTCGGGTCAATGGGTTCCAATCCTTATCAAAAGCAATCAATGAGTGCATTGCTGATGAGAATGAAACCGCCTTAATCGTGTTACCGGCGTCCAAGTTTGCTTTGCGGACAACGGCACCCAAGGCATTTGTAAAGGCAACGAAAATTTCTTCCAAATCTTCTTCAGCCATGTCGGTTTGGTCCCGGTAAAGTGGGTAACCAACGTTCGACTGGGCGACAACTTGGTTTTGGTCATCAAACAAAACTGCCTTTGTCGATGTCGTTCCCAAGTCGATTCCAACCATATAATCCATGATTATTTCTCCATCAAATCACCGCTTTTACTTCAAGCGGGTATTTTATGCCGTCATGTGGCATATTTGGCTGCAATAATTGAAACATCGAATTCTAAAGAAAAAGCTCCCGCTTGGGGGAGCCAGTTCAAATCGACGTTTAATTACTTGGCAGAATCCATAGCGTGTCCACCAAAGCCGTTACGCAATGCTGAAACGACCTTTCCAGTAAACGTGTCTTCTTGCAATGAACGGTAACGCATTGCAAGTGACAAGTAGATAACTGGTGCTGGAACTTCCAAGTCAAGTGATTCTTCGATTGTCCACTTTCCTTCACCAGATGAGTGCATCCGGCCAGAAATCTTTGACAACTTTGGATCCTTGGCGAATTGTTCTTCGATCAATTCCATCAACCATGAACGAACAACTGAACCGTTGTTCCACAACTTAGCAACGGCTTCGTAGTCGTAGTCAAATTGTGATGCTTCCAAAACTTCGAATCCTTCGGCGATGGCTTGCATCATACCGTATTCGATTCCGTTGTGGACCATCTTCAAGTAGTGACCTGAACCAAGGCGGCCAGTGTACAAGTAACCGTTTTCTTGAGCGATTGACTTGAACAATGGTTCGATAACCTTCCATGCTTCGGCGTCATCGCCACCAATCATGAAGTTACCACCGTTACGGGCACCTGACATTCCACCAGAAGTACCGGCATCGAACAACTTCAAACCAGCGTCAGTAGTCCGCTTGTTTTGTTCCAAGTTGTCCTTGTAGTTTGAGTTTCCACCATCGATGATGATGTCGCCTGTTGACATCTTTTCGATCAAAGTGTCAATCGTTGAGTTCGTTGGAACACCTGCTGGAACCATAACCCAAGCAACCTTAGGTGATGGCAACTTAGCCAACATGTCATCAATAGTTAAAACACCTTCAACCTTGTCTGAGTAAGCATCTGCTTCTGCAACAAAGTCCTTGTTCAAATCGAACGCAACAACTTCGTGACCATTGTCAACGGCGTTCTTAACCAAGTTAAGACCCATCTTACCAAGGCCGATCATGGCAAACTTCATGTGTATTACCTCTTTTAAAATTTTCTGTTTATTAACTACAGCCCCTATTATATGAAAAAGATTTACAGCTTGCAAGTGATATTTGAAAACAATTTTCAAATTCTGTATAGTTAAAGGCAAATCATCCTTATTAATATTCATTCGAGGGCTTATGACGAATTCTATCTTTGCAAAATTAGGGCAAAATAAAAGTCAGTACAACCATACTGAAACCAGACTGATCCACTATATTAAAGAAGCACCCGACCAAGCAGCAGCCGGAACCATCAAAGAAATGGCCGAAAAAACCGACGTTTCGACTGCTTCTGTTTCCCGCTTCGTCAAAAAAATTGGCTTTGCTTCTTACCGGGACTTTTCCATGGCCCTTTCTTCCTATAACCAGAGCAAACCTCCAGTTGACCTCTTTGGTGAAATTGAAGACGCTGATAACACGACCGAAATTACCCAAAAGGTTTTTGTGGGAGCTCAAAACGCCCTTTCGATGACCTTAGATGCTCTGAACGAACGAAGCTTAGACAAGGCCGTTTCCTCAATCACTTCTTCCAAGCGAGTTGGCTTTTTTGGTATCGGTGGATCGTCAATTGTGGCCTTTAACGCCTACCACAAGTTTTTACGGACCCCAATTGATGTCATCTCCCACCCGGACTATGATATTCAGCTAATGCAGGCCGTTAAACTAACCCCACAAGATACTGCTGTCGTAATTTCCCACTCTGGCCGGAACAAAGACACCCTCTTTATTGCCGAAAAGCTAAAGGAAAATAAGGTACCCTTTATCGCGGTCACATCATTTTCTGATTCGCCCTTGGCCCAGTTAGCCGACATCGTCTTGCTGTCTTTGGCTGAAGAAGTCAACTTCCGGTCCGAGTCGATGTCGTCTTTGATTGCCCAACTAACAATCATCGACACCCTCTTTACCCTGGCCGGTTCCAAAATCCCAACCCAGACCCAACACGTCGTCGATACGATGCGAGATGTCATCGAAGATACCCGAGAACATTAATTATATAGTAGAAAAGAACCCCTTAACCGTCACTTACAATCGGTTAAGGGGTTTTATTTTCAGCAAATAAAAAAACTCCCAGCAAACCTGGGAGGGCCTTAGATTAAAGTTCTTCTTCTTTTTCAACCATGGCAATTGCCTGGTTCATCAGCATATCAATAGCGACAAAGTTTTCGCCACCTTCCGGCACGATGATATCGGCATAGCGCTTAGTTGGTTCAACGAACTGGTTGTGCATTGGTTTAACGGTCGCCAAGTACTGTTCAATGACCCCTTCAACCGTCCGGCCACGTTCATGGATATCACGTTGAAGGCGACGGATAAAGCGGATATCGTCATCGGTATCAACGTAGACCTTCAAGTCCAACAAGTCACGGACACGGGCATCGTTAAAGAGCAAGACCCCATCTACGATGATGACATCGGCTGGTTCAACATGGACCGTTTCCTTTGACCGGGTATGTTCGGCGTAATCATAAACCGGAATATCGATTGGTTCATATTCCAACAACTTCTTCAAGTCAGCAACAAAGCGGTCAGTTTCGATTGAATCCGGGTGATCATAGTTAGTCTTCACTCGTTCTGACATCGGTTTGTCAGACTGGTCCTTATAATAAACATCTTGTTGCAGCAAAACCGGTTGGTTTTTGCTGAGTCGGGTAATCAAGGCCTTTGAAACAGTGGTCTTACCAGAACCAGACCCACCAGTAATCCCAATTAACAATGGTTTCTTTGCCAAAATAACCTCCAACGGGCTCAAAGGCCCAGTTCAACATTTTTCTTTCCTAACTATTTTACGTGAAATACCGAATAAAAGCTAGCAATTTTTTAATCCCTGGTTGGTAGAACTGTATTTGTCAAAAAAAGCCCGCGCATCTGCACCGACTTTTAGCTGAACTATTTTTTCTGAGTCTTAATCCGGCTGGCAAGAATATAACCAGTTAAAGGAATCAAGATGAACCAAGCAGCCGTTTCATTGAGGGCCTGGCCATATGCAACTTTTTCATGGAAGAAACCAATTAAAATTCCAGCAACCAAGATTGAGCTGGCACCAATGACCTGACGCATGGTTGTAATAATTGCCGTTCCATGTGATACCAGGTGTTCTGGTAGTGCATTGTTAGCAGCCGTTACGGCCGGCATCATGATAAAGGCGTTCCCACCTTCAAGCAACATTGCTCCGATAATTCCCATGACAATAAATTTAGTTCCAAAAACAGCCAGATCCAAGTAACCTAGGACCATCATCGTCGAACCAATCAAAACCAAGGGGCGCAAACCAATTTTTTCAAGCAAGCGACCAGCTCGAGGGTTCAAGGATGATAAGAAGACTGCCGCTGGAATCATTAACAATCCTGAAATAACAGGTACTAAGCCAAAAACCTTTTGGTAGTACAAAGGCATTAAGACCGTGGCAGTAATCAGGCCGGAATATGACATTCCCGTCAATAGCATGGCTGGTAGGTATCCCTGGAACTTAAAGACTCGCAGGTCCAAGAAGGGTTCTTTTTGCCGGAGCTGGCGAATAACGAAGAAAACCAAGAGCAAGACGGAAATAAACAGAATTAGCTCCAAGGGCCAATTCCACCCCGTTGCCGGCAAAACAGAAATCGTATACAAAATTCCGGCAAAGCCAACCAGCATGAAGGATGAAATAAAGTCAAAGCGACGTGGCTTTAATTCGTGGGTATTTTTGATCAACCGTTGCATCAAAACCATCAAAGCGAGTAGGACCACGAAGAAGAAGGCAAAAAGCAGCCGCCATGACCCCCACTGCAAAACAATCCCTGAAACAATTGGGCCAACGGCCAGGGCCGAACCCATCACCAAACCAACCGTTCCCATGGCCACCCCACGGGCGTCTTTATCAGTATTTTCCAAGATGACCGCCTGATAGGTGGGGAACAAGGCGCCAACTGCAATCCCTTCCAGTAACCGACCAACCACAACTCCGATAAAGTTGGGAGTTACCATCGCGTACAAAGTTCCCAACAAAAAGATAGTCACAATCAGGTTCAATAATCTCTTTAATGGCAGGTTATCTAAGAGCCAGGGTGAAAGCGGCATCACTAAAGTCATTGCGACCATGAAGCCGGAGGTCACCCACTGGACATTGGCAGCGTCAATGCCAAACTGCTTCATCAAAATCGGATAAGCCGTTGTCATCGTTGACTGTGAAATTGACATCGTAAAGGATGTGAATAAGAGCATCAGTGAAAACGGCGTTAAAACTCGAAGATTTTTCATCAAAATCTCCTCCTTTTCCTAATCATTTCTCTTAGTTATTTTAGTCAAAATTTTCAAAAAACACAAGTAAATTATAATAATTCTAAATAAAAAGCACCGTTTATGATATGAACCCCAAAATTAGGACATGTCATTGAGCGGCCTTGAGGACTGACACCCGATATTCAATCGGTGTCAGT